>JAHFOZ010000395.1 GCA_023261405.1 Planctomycetota bacterium | reverse complement strand
CCATGCGGCCGTATTTCCGCGATGCGGCCACCATCATCTTCCCCTCGTTGATGTTGTGGCCGTCGGGCTTCTCCACGTAGACGTCCTTCCCCGCCTGGCAGGCGTGGATCGTCGGGAGCGCGTGCCAGTGATCGGGCGTCCCGATCACGAGGACATGGACGTCCTTGTCCTCCAGGATCGTCCGGTAGTCCTTCACCAGCTTCGGCGTATGCACGCCCGCCTTCGCGATCTCGCCGGCCCGGCGCTTGAGGACCGTCTCGTCCACGTCGCACAGATAGGTGATCGCCACGTCCGGCTGCGCGGCGAAGCCGCTCAGGAGCTGCGCGCCCCGGCCTCGAAAACCCATGCAGGCCACGTTGAGCTTGTCCGCGCGCGGCGGCGCCGAGGCGGCCAGCCCCAGGGCCGCCGACCCCATGAGAAAAGTGCGCCGGGCTATCGTGGCCATGCTCACCTCTTCTTGAGCTGCTTGTCGCAGAAATCCAGGAAGACCTTCCAGTCCTCGGGCGTCGTGGAGTGCTTCCCCGCGCGGATCCAGTAGCCGAGCGTGGAATCGACGAGCTTCCCCCCGACCTCGGGCATCGCGGCGGCGTCCATGCCGCCGGCCCCGAGGAGCCTGTAGACGGGATCGGCGGCCTTGAGGTTCTCGAACTGGCCGCCCGGATCGGCCCACTGGTCCTCGACCGCGTTCGTGAAAAGCACCGGCCGCGGCGCCACGAGCGCCACCAGGCAGTGCTGGTCGAAGGGGAGCCGCTCCACCTGCTCGTCGAACTTCACGAAGGTGTCGTTGAACCAGTGCGGGAAGGCCTTGTTGATCACCTTCACGGTCTCGGCCTTCGGGTTCTTCGTGCGGCTCGGGGCCGTGCCGCCGCAGCCCGCCTGGTGCGGGAGGGCGAGCGCGATCCGCTCGTCGAACGCCGCGGCGAGGAGCGCGGTCTTCCCGTTCCGCGAGTGGCCGAAGCAGGCGATGCGGGCCGGGTCGATGTCGTTGTCCGTCACGAGGTAGTCCACGACGCGGTGGAGGCCCCAGGCCCAGGCGGCGATCGTCCCCCAGTCGTGCGGGCCGGGCTGCGTCTGCCCGGGCTTGAAGTAGTGGGGGTGGATCCCGTCCGTCCAGTCGTGCCGGTCGGGGTCGATGTCCCCGTTGTGGAACGTGGCGACGGCGTAGCCGCGGTCGACGGACGCCTCGATGGACCAGGCGTCCCTTTGCTTCCCGCGGCCCTCGTCGGTGGCGCGGTTGTCCTTGACCCCGGCGCCGGCGCGCATCCAGACCTTGGGGAGCGCCACCTTCGGGTCGTCGACGACGCTGTGGTTGCCCTGGAAGTTGAGCCCCATCACGACCGGGGCGGGACCGGGGCGCTTGTTGGGCACCACGAGCAGGAGCGAGATTTTCGGCGCAGCCTCGGGGCCAAACGAGATCGTGACTTCTTTGAGGGTGGCCTTTCCTCCGAAGCAGGCAGCGTCCGCGCGCTCGATCACGGCCTTCACGTTTCCGGGCGGCGGGGGGAAGTAGCCGTACATGTAGTGCTGGAAGAGCGCCTTGAGCTCGGGGCGGCGTTCCTTCATCCACTGCTCGGGGGTGCTCACCTTCCGGCCGTCGAGCATCAGGAGCGGGTCGGGCCGCTCGGCGCGGACGGGCAGTTCCTCCACGGGCGGCAGGGGCGCGGCCTGGGGGACCCCGGCGCAGCCGACGGCGAGCAGCAGGGCCGGCAGGGTTCCTTTCATCGTCTCCTCCCCTTGGTGAGTCTCTATTGATTCCCTGGGTTGCCCCAGAACCGGGCAACGCGCAATCGAAGCACCCGTCACCACTACGCCGGGACGGGCGGCGCCGTCGGCCGTGATCGCGTGAAAACCGGGGCCTCGATTCTTCTCCACAAGGGTCCCCCGCTCGTGTATCCTGTGGGTCCAAGTACGGACAGTCCTAGAGTTCTTTTATGGTCTGACCCTATGCCCGACACCCCGGAAAAGCGGCGCCGCGAAGCCCAGAAGCGGAAGAACCGCGAGATCAAGGCCGACCGCAAGCGCATGCGCCGCGAAGGCATCATCGGTCAGGACAACTCCGGCCTCTTCGCCCCCGGCGAACTCCAGCGCGAGACGGTCGGCGGCATCGAGGTCGTCAAACCGCCCCCTCCCCCGCCCGTCATCGATCCGCAGTCACCCCCGGCCAAGACGAACTAGCGGGGCGACTCCCTCACCGCATCCGCCGACTTGTGGGGAAGCGGATCGATCGCGCCGGAATCTGCGGTACGCTCGAGGAACGGGCCCGCCTCCTGCGTCCCGGGCCGCACCCGGAGCAGGGTCGCGACGAGCCGCACCCTCATTTCGAAAGCCGGGCCTCCGCCACCGCGTCCGCGCTGCCGGGCTTGAGCCAGGCATGGACCGCGAGCCCCGCCGCCGGCTTGCCTTCGACCTTCGAGTCGCCATGCAGGTAGAGCGCCCGCTCCTCGCCACTCTTCGTGCGGACCGTGAGGAGCGTGAGCGGCCCGTCCGGAAAGAGGTTCACGATCCGTCCGGAGACGTCGGGAGGCCTGCCGTCCCTGAGGACCGCCTTCTCATCCACCGGCGCCGGATCAGCCTCCTGCTTCGCCGGCGTGACCTGCTTCTCTTCCGTGACCTTCTTCGCCTCGGGGCGCGATACCTCGACCGGAAGGAGGATGCCCTTGCGCTCCTCCTCGGTGGGCGCGACCGCCTTGCGGTGCCGGAGCGCGGCCGGCGGAATCACGTCCTTGACCCCGCCCGACTCCCAGAGGATCCGGACGCCGGCGTGCCCGGTGCCCTGGAAGTACTCCACGCGGATCTCCTGGTCCCCGGCCTTGAGGTCCACCTCGCCGGAGGCCTCCTTCATGACATGGATCCCGCCGTTGTCCACGACGAGTTTCCCCGCCAGGAAGAGGCGGGAGCCGTCGTCCGAGACCGTGAAGAACCGGAACTTCCCGTCCTTGGGCACCCGGAGGAGGCCGGTCCAGCAGATGAAGTAGTGTTCCCGCAGGCGGGTGCCGGGAAAGGCCTCGAGGGTGCGGTCGAAATCGATCTGCTTGTCGACGCGCTTGAAGCGGGGGTTGAGATTCGGCCCGGGAACGGGGAAGTCCGTGAGCTTGACCCCCGGAGAGTAGTACTCGCCGACCAGCCCGGGCCTGAGGTCCTCCTCCTGCCCCGGCAGGGCGGCGAGCAGGCACGCCAGGAGGCACATCATAAGCCATCCTCCACGCCATAAAACGGACAGAGTGTTTTATGGCTGCCTGGCCATAAAACGGACGGAGTGTCTTATGGCCGCTAGTTCTGGAAGATCGGGAGGTAGTTCATCGGGACGGAGAGGATGATCACCGCGATGGCCGTCTGGTAGGCAGGTCCCACCCCGTCGTCCGATCCTCCGCCGGCCGTCCAGGAGCCGTTGGGCTGCTGCTTGGAGAGCAGGCGCGTGCGGATCCTCCCGTACCAATCCTCCCACTTCTTGCCGCCGACCTGGTGCATCGCGTGCGCGGCATAATACTGCCCGTACCACCAGTGCCGTCCCTCTTCCTTCGATTTCTCCATGAAATCGACCGCCTTCTCGATCTCCTTGGCGTCGTACTTGCCGAGGAGCTGGAGCACGCAGACCCCGGCCGCCGTGCGGGCGAACCCCGGCTCGCGTGAACCCACCTGATAGGTGTACCCGCCACTCTTGGTGTCGTAGCACTTGCCGATGTATTCCAGGGCCTGCGCGATCGTGGAGTCGGGAACGTGGAGCCCGCTGTTCTTCGCGGCGCGCAGCGCCATCACCTGCATGATCGTGACCGAGATGTCCGACCCCGAGGGGCTGGGATCGTAGCGCCAGCCGCCCTCCTTCGCCTGGCAGCGGACGATGAGGTCCACCGCCTTCTCGAGGACCGACTTGATCTCCTCGTTCCCCGTCATCCCCCAGAGCTCCGCGAGCGCCAGGGTGGACATCCCGTGCGCATACATGTTCCCGCCTCGGGCGCCCACCAGATAGCCGTCCGACGCGCGCGATGAGGCGATGAGGAACCGCGCGCCCTTGGCCACCTCGGGGCCATAGAGACCCTGCGACGGGACGTGGCCCTGCGAGAGGAACGAGAGGAGCGTGAAGGACGTCACGGCCGTGTTGTGGGGGTACTTCCCGTCTCCCCACGAGCCGTCGGCGTTCTGCTGCGTGGCCAGCCACTCGAGAGCCTTCGCGGTCGCCTTCTTGCTCACCTCGTCCATGCGGACGTCTCCCGCGGCTTCGGCGGGACAGGGCGCAAGAAGCGCGACCAGGCCCAGGAGGAGGACGGCCTTCGTCACTTCCTCTTCTCCCCGACGGCAGGCGAGTTGGCCGTGCGGCCGCGCGCGAGGTTGACATAGTACTGCTGGATGAGCGCCGAGTACTCGGCCGGGAGCCCCTCGCTCAGGGCCTGCCGGATGAGCTCGCGCTGCTTGGGCGGCAGCGTCAGGAACGACTCGCCGCCCTTCACGTTCTCCAGCTGCGAGGCCGCGTTCTTCGCCATGCCGTCCGGCTCGCGGTTCCCGCTGCCCTTGGACTGGTTCTGCTCCTTGGCCTTGCCCGGCTTCTGGCCCTGGCCCTGCCCGGGTTCCTGACCCGGCTCCTGTCCTTGCCCCTGCCCCTGTCCGGGCTCCTTACCCTGACCTTGGCCGGGTTCCTTACCCTGCCCCTGCCCGGGCTCCTTGCCCTCGCCCTGACCCGGCTCCTGCCCCTCTCCCGGCTTCGAGGCGTTCGCCTGCGCGGCGCTCGCCTCCCCGGGGGTGACGGTGGGCTGTCCAGTCGCCGCCAGTTGCGCGTTCAACGCGGCGAGCGCCTGGCCAAGAGCTTCGAGCGCCTTGCCCTGCGAGGCCGCGGCAGGCGTGGGCTGGCCCTGCCCGAGTTGCGCAGCCGCCTCACCCAATGCGGCATCCGCCGCAGCGAGCGGAGGCTGCACGGCCGCGGGTGCGAGCACCTGGGCCTGGTCGAGCGCCGCCTGGGCGGCCTCGTTCGCGGCCTGGGAGTCGGCGAGCGCCTGCGTGGCCGCCAGGAGCGCCGCCTGTTTTTCTGCGAGCTGCCCGGGGGTCGGCTCGCCTTGTCCCTTCTCGCCCTGTCCCTTCTCGCCCTGTCCCTTCTCGCCCTGTCCCTTCTCGCCCTGTCCCTTCTCGCCCTGTCCCTTCTCGCCCTGTCCCTTCTCGCCCTGTCCCTTCTC
>JAHFOZ010000017.1:2176-22243 GCA_023261405.1 Planctomycetota bacterium | reverse complement strand
CCGCCTCCGGCGGTCACGGAAATCGTCCGCCCGCGGCCGGACTGGAAGCGCCGAAAGACGCTATCCCACTCGAAGCGAAGGGATTGCCCTCGGCCGCTGCGGCGGCCGGGCAATCCCTGTGGGGGCTTTCCCGCCCTCTCAGCGCGTTCCGCCCTCCGGGGGCCCCATGGGGAGGAACTGCTCGAACCAGCCCTTGTTCTCGGCGTAGGAGTAGGCCTCCTCGGCGGAGACCAGCTTCTTCGTCACGAGCTGGACCAGCGAGTCGTCCAGCGTGTGCATCCCCTGCTGCTTCCCGGCCTGGATGACGCTCGTGATCTCCTGGATCTTATTCTCCCGGATCAGATTGCTCACCGCCGGGTTTCCGAAGAGCACCTCGGTCGCGGGGAGGCGCCCCCCCGTGTCCGTCCGCGTCAGCAGAACCTGCGACACCACGCCCGCCAGCGACATGGACAGCATCGCCCGGATCTGGGGCTGCTCGTCCGCCGGGAAGACGTCGATGATGCGGTCGATCGACTGGGCCGAGCCGTTCGTGTGCAGGGTCGCGAACACCAGGCAGCCCACCTCCGCCGCCGTCAGCGCCAGCCGGATCGTCTCCAGGTCCCGCATCTCGCCGATCAGGAGGATGTCCGGATCCTCGCGCAGCGCCGCCTTGATGCCCGAGGCGAAGTCGGTGAGGTCGTAATGCAGCCCCCGCTGGTGAACCACGGACTTCTTGCTCGGGTGCAGGTACTCAATGGGGTCCTCAAGGGTGATGATGTGCTTCCGGTACTGCGTGTTCACGAGGTCCAGGAGCGCGGCGAGCGTGGAGGTCTTCCCCGACCCCGTGGGCCCCGTCACCAGGACCAGGCCGCTCCGGCAGTGAATGAGGGCCTCGAGGCTCGCGGGCAGGTTCAGCTCCTTCAACTGCGGGATCTGCACGGGGATCCTCCGGAACACCGCGCCCGGCCCCCGGTGCTCCTGGAAGTAATTGCAACGGAAACGGCCGGACTTTACGTCGCCGTACGCGAAGTCGATCTCCCCGTCCTCCCGGTAGTACCGCTCCTGCTCCTCCGAGAGGATTTCCCGCGTGAGCCGCTCCACCTCGTCCCGGCTCATGACCTGGGCGCCCTCGACGTCCTGGAGCTGCCCCTGGATCCGGAAGCGGGGCTTCATCCCGGACTTCAGGTGCAGATCGGAGGCGGCCCAGGTCTTCATCAGGTCCAGGAGGCGGTCGATCGTGGCCATGTCCTACCCCTGCGCCACCGGGTTGACGAACTTGGTCCGGTCCGTCGCCCTGTGGAGCGCCTCCTCCAGAGAAATCTTCTTTCGCTGGATCAGCTCGATGAGCGAGTCGTCCATCAGCTTCATGCCCAGTTTCCGGTGGGTCTGCATCACCATGGGGATCTGCCAGGCCCGGTCGTCCCGGATCAGGTTTGAGATGGCGGAATTCACCACCATCACCTCGCAGGCCAGGCTGCGCCCCTTCCCGTCTAGGTTGGGCACCAGCTGCTGCGACACGACGCCCCGCAGAACCCCCGCCAGGAGGGCGCGGATGTGTTCGCGCTTCTGGGCGGGGAACTGGTCCAGCACCCGCAGCACGGTGCGGTGCGCGTTGTGGGTGTGGAGCGTGCCGAAGATGAGGTGGCCCGTCTCCGCCGCGGTGATCGCGGTGGCCACGGTCTCGGGGTCGCGCAGCTCGCCCACGACGATCACGTCCGGGTCCTCGCGGAGGGCCGCCCGCAGAGCGGTGGCGAACGTCTTGGAGTGGCCCGGGACCTGCCGCTGCGAGACGAAGGACTTCTCGCTCGCGTGGATCACCTCGATCGGGTCCTCGATGGTGATCACGTGGAGCCTCTGGTGCCGGTTGATGAGGTCCACCAGCGAGACGAGGGTCGTGGACTTCCCCGACCCCGCGGGCCCTGTCACGAGCACGAGCCCGCGGCTCAGGTCCGCGAACCGGCGCGCCGCGGGCGGCAGCCCCAGCTTTTCGAAGGGCACGATCTGGTCGGCGATCACGCGGAAGATGCCCGCGATGCCGCGGAGGTGCCGGAAGACGCTCGCCCGGAATCGCCCCACCCCCTCCACCGTGAGCAGGACGTCCACGTACTTCTTCGCGTAGTACTCCTCCACCTGCTCCTTCGTGAGGAGCGCCAGGATCAGCCTCCGGCTGTCCTCGAAGCTGGGCGCCTCGGCGGGGAGGTCCATGAGGTTCCCGTGGAGCCGGATCATCGGCTTGAGCGTCGACGTGAGGTAGAGGTCGGACGCCCCAAGCTCCTTCGCCACCTTCAGAAAGTCCTGCGCCGTGGCCTTGAGGAGCCGCGTGCGGAGCTCGCTCTCGGGGCTGCGGGCCTGGGACCGGGTGAGCTCCAGCTTGCGGCGCTGCACGCTCAGGATGCTCTGGAGCGTCTTCTCGTCCACCGCGCCCTGCTCCACCAGGAGCTCGCCCAGGAGGCGGGGCGGGTTCGACTTCTGCTGCGCCTCCGTGGCCTTGTCCAGCTGCGCCTTGGTGACGAGGTTGAAGTTGAGCAGGATCTGACCGAAAAGGTTCTGTTCCATTCCTCGCGCGCCGGTTCCCCGGGACGCGTGCTGGATCATACCGGCGGACGGGGGCCCGCGCAACCGTTCGAAGGCGCCTTCAGTCAGAAGCCCCTAGGCCGGAGCCGGAGCGCCCTTCCCCTTCAGGAGATCCAGGCCGCCGTCGCCCGAGAGGCTCACGCTCACCTTCTTCGAGACACCGGGCTGCTCCATGGTCACCCCGTACAGCGCATCGCAAACGGCCATCGAGCGCTTGTTGTGGGTGATGACGATGAACTGCGTCTCCGCGGCGAACTCCCGGACCACGCCGGCGTAGCGCTCCACGTTCTTCTCGTCCAGCGCCGCGTCCGCCTCGTCCAGCAGGCAGAACGGGCTCGGGTTCGCCTTGAAGAGGGCCATGACGAGCGCGATGGCCGTGAGCGAACGCTCGCCGCCAGAGAGCAACGAGATGCTCGTCAGCTCCTTCCCGGGGGGCCGGGCCATGATCTCGAGCCCCTGCTCCATGGCGTCCACCCCCTCGGCCTGCTCGATGACGAGGTCCGACTTGCCGCCCCCGAAGATCTTCCGGAAGATCTGGCCGAACTGCTCGCGCACGAAGTCGAAGGTCTTCTCGAAGAGCTCGCGCGACTCGCGGTTCAGGTCGCGGATCAGCTCCTCCATCTGGGTCTTGGACTTGACCAGGTCCTCCTGCTGGGTGAGCATGTACTTTTCCCGCTCCTCGAGCTCGGCCAGCTGGTCGAGCGCCACCACGTTCACGGCGCCGAAGCTGGAGAGCTTCCCGCGGACCTCGTCGATCTCGCGGCCCAGGGCCGCCCAGTCCACGCCCTCCTCCGGCGTCGCCGTCGAGGCCGCCGCCGCGAGGTCGATCGCCAGTTCGTCCTTCGCGCGCTGCGACACGGACTCCACCTTGACGCGGAGCCCTTCCTCCTCCACCCGGAGGTGCTGAATCTCCTCCTCGCAGGGCGACAGCTGCGCCTCGGCGCGCGAGCGGGCCTGCTGGGAAGCCTGGACCTCCGCCGCGATGGCCTCGCGGCGCTTCGCGGCCTCCGTGGCCTCCGCCCGGGATCCGGCGAGCCGGCCTTCGAGCGCCGCCCGCTCCTCCTTGTACCCCTGCACCTCGGAGGCCAGGGCGAGCGCCCGACCCGCGACTTCCTCCAGGAGTCTTGCCGCGCGCGCCTGGGAGCGTTCCACCTCCGCACGCGCAGCGGCCAGCACCTCCAGGTGCTTCCGCGCGGACGTGCGCTGCTCGTCCATCTTTGCAGCCTCGATCCGGGCCGCCGTGAGGGCGTCCTGGAGCTCCGCCTTCGCGGTGGTGTACCGCGCCACGATCTCCACCTGGCTGGTGACCTCCCCTGCCACCTGGGCCGTGAGCCACGACAGCTCGGCCGTGAGGGTCTCGAGGGCCTTGGCGCGGTCCGCCATCGCGGCGCCCTGCCGCCCGATCGCGATCAGCTCGCCCTCCTGGCTCTCGCGCTCCCCCGACAGGAAGTGCTCGCGCACGGACATCTGCTGGACCTGGGTGGCATTCTCGTTCAGGGTGACGTTCTTCTCGTAAATCTGCTGCCGCAGGTGCACCAGCTCCTCGTCCTTCTCGCAGAGCCGGCGCTCCACCTCGCTCTGCCGCTCGCCGCAGACGGCGATCCGCTCCAGGGATTCGCGGACCTCATCCTCGAGCTTCCGGAGCTCGGACTTCCGGGAGATGAGCCCCTGCGTCGTGCGTCCCCGGCCCGTGGTCACCACGCCCGGATGATCGAACACTTCCCCATCGGACGTCACGAGGGGCCAGTCGGTCAGACCTTCGCGGCGGACCTCGCGGGCCGCCCCGGCGTCCTGCACCAGGAGCGCATGCCCCAGGAGGGCATCGACCATGCCTTGGAAGCGCGCCGGAGCCTTCACGAACGAACTCAGGTTCCCCAGAACCCCTGGGGCGAGGAGTTCCACATCGGAGAAATACCCGTTCCGGCACTCGTCGAGGGCCACCAGGACCGTGCGCCCGAGACCGCGATCGCGAATGAGTGCGGCCGCGCGGGCCGCATCGACCGACGTCTCGCAGACCACCGCGCCGGCGCGGTCCCCCAGGGCGGCCTCCACGGCCGCCACCTGCTCGGGCGAGACCTCCAGCGCGTCCGCCACCGTGCCCAGGACCCCTTCGGGCCGCTCGGTCAGGAGCGTGCGGGCCCCCGTCTCGAGCCCCTCGAGCTGGGCCTCCAGGTCGCGCAGAGTCTCCTGCCGGGCCACGCGGTGCTCCTTGGCCTCCCGGAGACCCGTGAGCTCCTCGTCCAGGCGGGATCGCTCGGCCTTCAGCGCGGCCTGCTCGCCGTCCGCCGCGCGTTTGCGGTCCATGAGCGCCATGATCTCAAGCTCGATCCCCGAACGCTCGGCCCGCGCGCCCCCGATCCTCGAGCGGAGCCCGTCGAGCTCGACCGAGAGCTTCTCCCCCTGCGCGCGCACCACGTCCTCTCGCCGCTCCAGGTCGGCCGTGTCCTTCTGCAGGCGGTCACGCTCGTTGCGATACTGGCTCTCTTTGTGGGCCAGCTCCATGGACTCGGCCTTCTTGGCCTCGAGATCGGCGGAGGCCCTGGAGCACTCGCGCGTGGCTTCCTCCAGGCGCCGGGCGGCCTCGGCGGCCTCCTCGGCCTTGGATCGGGTGAGGCCCTCGAGTTCCCGCACCTTGCGAGTCTCGTCGGCCTCCCGCGACTCCACCTCGCTGGCCCGACTCTCGAATCCCTGGCGGTCGGCCTCCACGCGGGCGCTCTCCTCCTCGATCTGGCGCCCCCGTCCCTCCGCAGCCTCGAGGGATTTAGACAGGTAGGCCGTCTGCGATTCCAGCGCCGCCAGCGCGGACGCCCGCTCGGCGTGCCGCCCCGTCTCGGCTTCCACGAGCTTCTGAAGCTCCCCCTGTTCGCGCCCCCTCGACTCGACCTCCGTCCGGAGCGCCAGCCGCTCCTCAGCGAGCGCCTCGAGGCGCGATTCGATCTCCGCCCCGCGCGCGGCCAGCGTCCTGTGTTCCTGGAGCACGAAGCTGAGGCGCTTCGTCTTGAGCTGCTCGGAGAGTTCCTTGTACCGGGCGGCGCGCCCGGCCTGGGCCCGCACGGAGCGCAGCTGCTTTTGCACCTCGCCCACGACGTCCTGGATCCGGAGGAGGTCCTGCGAGACCTTGTCCAGCCGGTTCTCCGTCTCGCGCTTCTTCGCACGGTACTTGGAGATGCCCGCCGCCTCGTCGAAGACCAGCCGCCGCTCGTGCGGGTTCGACAGGACCAGCTTGTCGATCTTCCCCTGCTCGATCACCGAGTAGTTGTCGGTGCCGATGCCCGTGCCGTAGAGCAGTTCGCGGATGTCCTTGAGCCGGCACGGGGCCCTGTTGATGTAGTACTCGCCCTCGCCCGTGAGGAAGAGCCGCCGCGTGATCGTGACCTCCTCGAATTCGAGGGCCAGCGTGTGGTCGGAGTTGTCCAGCGTCAGCGAGACCTCGGCGAACCCCATGGGCGCCACTCCCTGGGCGCCCTTGAAGATCACGTCCAGCATCTCCTCGCCGCGGACGGACTTGTAGGAGAGCGTGCCCAGCACCCACTTGATCGCGTCCACGACGTTGGACTTGCCGCAGCCGTTGGGGCCCACGATGCCCGTGACGCCGCGATCGAAGACGACTTCCGTCCGGTTCGCGAAGGACTTGAAGCCGCACATCTCAAGCTTTTTGAGTTGCATCTTCCCCTCACCTAATCCCTGATGACCTTCGAACGGGCGCGGCCCGATCTCGACCAGAAACATTATCGGCCGTCGGACCCCCGATCCTGAGTACCGAGCCGCAGAAGTTCAGGATCCATCGCCCGCAGGGGCACGACCGGTCCCGGCCTTGAATGTCGAGGTACCGGGGACCTGACCGCTTGAACGCGAAGGCCGGGAGAGTCGTTGGGAATCCGCTAAAACGCGGGCCGGCGGGCGAGGAGCGATTCACGCACGGCAAGGTAGTTCCGATAGCGGGAGGCGGCCGCGCGCCCGCGCACCGCGCAGGTCTCCTCCGTGGTGTGGGAGCAATTGCGGAACCTGCAGCCCTCCGCCAGATCCGCGAGGTCCAGGAAGTGGTCCTTCAGGTTCTCCGGCGTGACGCGCCAGAATGTGAAGAACTCGAGGCCCGGAGTGTCGGCCACCAGGCCGCCGGCCACCGGGATGAGGTCGACCCACGTCGTCGTGTGCCGTCCCTCCCCCGTGCGCGAGACCTCCCCCACCTTGAGCCCCAGGTCCGGCCGGAGCGCGTTGAGCAGGGACGACTTGCCCACGCCGGAAGGCCCCATGAAAACGGAGGTCTTGCCTCCCAGGAGCGCCGCCAGCCCCTCCACACCTTCTCCCGTCGTCGTGGAGGTGCGGAGGCACCGGTATCCCGACTGCTCGTACGCGGAGATGTCGGGCCGGCCCAGATCGCTCTTATTCACGACGAGGACGCAGGGGAGCGCGTTGGCGGATGCCATCACGGTGCACTTGTCGGCCACGAGATCGTTGAAGTCCGGATCGCACGCCGCCTGGACGATGACGAGGACATCCACATTGGCCACGATCACCTGCTCCCTGGAAGGGTGCAGGACGTCGTGCCGGGAGAGTTTCGAGCGGCGGGTCATGACCTTGACGATGGTCCCCTGGCGCTCCTGCCCGGGCACCAGTTCCACCTCGTCGCCCACCGCGGCCAGCTTGAGCTCGCCGTGCCGCACCCGCTTGAGCTTCCCGGTGAACCGGCAGTGGAACAGCCCCTCGGCGGTGTGGACCTCGTAATCGTTGGCGGCGATCTTGTGAACCCGGCCGATCATTCGACGGCCAGGTGGGAGGCGAGGGTCTCGCAGAGCAAGCGGGCCAGCGCCGCGTGCAGGTCCGCCGGGGAGAGCCGGCCACGCTCGGCTACGGCCCGGGCGGAGGGCACGAGCGTGTGAAAGCGGGACTCCACCGCGAGGCTCTCGAAGGAGGTCTTGCCCCGGACCCGGAAGCCGCCGGTGTACCGGGTGCGGTCTGCCAGGAGCCCCCGTGCGCGCGGATACATCTGGGCGTCGATGCGCACGAAGCGATCCAGCGCGTCTCCGGCCGGCGCGTCCTCCAGCTGGAGCCGCAACCCCTGGCGCGTGGACTCCTCGCGGAGCCGGAAGTAGACGTAGGACACGAGACGCAGCGCCAGGCGCACGGCGGCGTCGCTCTCCAGGATATCCTCCCCCGAGAGGAGCTTCACGGTCTCGTTCAGGCCTGCGAGGCCGACCGCGTAGCCGCACTCCTCGAACACCACGGCCCCGGCCCCGTCCACAATCCAGCCCACCGACTGCCCGAAGGTTCCCGACGCGCGGTCGGTGAATTTCCGGAGAAGGTTCCGCTTCTGCAGGTGCGCCTTGACGGCGAGCTCGATCGAAATCTCCAGCTCCGAATAAAAATCCGTCCCCGCCTCGCTCCGGTAGAAGGCCTGCGGCAGGTTGAGGGTGACCGCCTGCGCCGTCGCCCCCCACCGGCTCCCGGCCGGGCCGGCGTGAAGGGACGGGGCTGTTCCGGGGGCCGCACCTCCCGCCGCCTCGGGGCGCTCGAAGACGAAGACGCCCTTCCGCTCCGATACGATGCGGCAGAACTCCTTGAGACCGTCCCCCACCGAGGCCACCGAGATCAGCGCGCGCCCCAGGGAGGCCAGCCCCGCCGAGGTGCGGTGGCGGGGGTCCACCCCCACGGTCACGTCGTCCAGCACCGCGGCGAGGTGCTCGACCTCCAGGCGCACCTGGTCCTCCCCGGCGCCCCAGAGCAGCTGGTCGTACGCCTCGCTCACGCGGGGGAGGAAGATGGGGCCGCTCACGTACCGGCGCGCATCCGCAACCACGCGCGAGAGTTGGGCCGTCAGCGTGCGCGCGTCGCGCGCGGGCTCGGAAAGCGCCGCCGAGCCACGCACCGGTACGCCCGCCCGCCGGATCTCGGAGACCGAGGCGGCGAGTGCATGAAACTTGAGGGGCTCCTCCAGGCCGTGGACGTGGAGCCTGCCCTCGATGTGGGCGTCGGCCACGTCACGGGCAAAAATCTCCTGCAGCGCGTACTGCTTGAGCGTAGTCTGGCCGATGGCGCGGCACATGCCGTCGGGATCGACCTGGGTCTCCTCGTCCCCGACCAGGCGGCCGAGGTCGTACTTGGGAAGACCCACGACGATCTGGCGCCTCAGCTTGGAGCCGTATCCGCGCCCGAGGAGCTCGTGGTTTACCAGTTCCCGGATGAGCGACGTGGAGACCCGACGCTGCCCCAGCCTGAAGATCTTCTGCTCCACGGCGCCGGCGATCTCGGCGGCGATCGCCTCCTCCAGGCCCGCTTCCTTGACGAGGGCGGTGATGATCCGCTCCCGGCCCCAGGGCGCCACCTCGCCGCGCGTGGCCCCATCCACGAGAAGCAGGTTGGACGGGAACAGATCCTCCACGGGCGGCACCGCCGCCTCCGCGGGCTGCCCCTTCTTCTCGCGCCACACGATGTAGGTTCGGGCGATCGCGGAATGGCCCGTCTCGAAGAGGATCTTTTCGACGAGCTGCTGGATCTCCTCGCAGGTGGGCTGATCGCGCTCGCGGTAGCGCTCAAGGTACATCGTGACGGCGCTGGCGAGGTCGCGCCCGATCGTGGCGTTGTCCTGGCCCGCGGAGCGGGCGGCCAGGGCAATTGTGTCGGCGATTTTCTGCTCGTCGTACGCGACGGTGGCACCGTCCCTCTTGCGGACGGACTCGATTTTCCGGATGGGCATGCGATCTCTTCCCCCTGGCGCCCGCTAGCCGCGGTGCCCCACTTTGAGCATCGGCTTGAGCTCTCGCATGAACTCGCTCACGTCCTTGAACTCCCGGTAGACCGACGCAAACCGCACATACGCCACGTGGTCGATGGCCTTGAGCTCCCGCATGACGAGGTCGCCGATCTTCGCCGACTTCACCTCGCGGTCGTAGGTCTCGTACAGCTCGATCTCGATCCGGTTGACGATGTCCTCGATCGTCTGTAGCGACACGGGCCGCTTCTTGCAGGAGGTCAGGAGCCCCTTCTTGATCTTCTCTCGGTCGAAGACGTCCCGCCTCCCGTCCTTCTTGATCACGTAGAGGGTGATCTCCTCAACCTTCTCGTAGGTGGTGAACCGCTTCTCGCAGGCGAGGCACTCGCGCCGCCGCCGTACGGTGGACCCCGCATTGGCCGAGCGGGAGTCGATCACTTTGTCGTGGTCCTTCTTGCAGAACGGGCAGCGCATCCTCGGCCTACTCTAAGCGGCCCCTACCCCCTTGTCAAGCGGCCGGACGGCGCGCTTTTCGCACATTTTCCGCGTCGACAATTCGCCGTGAACCGCCTCTGCAAAGGCGGAAGGCCGAAAGATCGAACCTGAAAGGAAGCGACATGGACCAGAGACTCGTTGAACTGGCCCGGAAGATCGAACTCAGCCGCAAGAAGGGGAACCGCCAGAGCCTGGGGGTCATCCTGGAGTGCGCCCGGATCCTGGAGAAGGCACGGGCGATCGCAAAACGCGATTTTGGGAGGTGGCTCAAGGAACGCGCGCACATCGAACAAACCACGGCCTACCGGTATCTGGCCACGGGAGGCTTCGTGCGCCGAAACTTTGCGTTGATGCAAAGAATTGAGCTGCTGAGCCTGGCCAAGATCTACGCCCTGAGTTCTCTGGACGACACGAGGGCGAGACGGCTCCTGGAGGGACACGATCAATTCTCCGCCCCCCTCGATCGCATCAGCGACCTCCAGTTCCGAAAGGAGTTCCGGGTGCGGTTCCCAAGTCCCCCGAGGAGGCTGCATCGACATAACATCTTTCGTGCCGCCTTCAGCGCGCTCCAACACGCCCACGACACGATGAAGCGGGCGAGCCTCAATGCGAGGCTCCTGACCCCCATGCAGCGCCACGGCCTCTGGGCCAAGGTCCGGATCCTGCACGGGCTGGCCCTCTCCGGGGTCGGGCCGGACTACCGGGAAACGAAATCGCACAGCACGCGGGATGCCGCGGCCAGGCAGCGCTCTCCAAGCTTCTCGTCCTTGAGGGCGCGGGAGAAGAAGGCGGCCACGTAGCGGCGGCCGTCGGGAAGGGTGACGAGGCCGACATCATTGCGGATTCCGTCGATGGCGCCGGTCTTGTGCGTCACGCGCGCGCCCTCAGGGAGACGGGCGGGAAGCATGTCGTTGTCCTTGAGGCGGCCCATGACCTCCAGCATTTCGCGAGAGGCCTCCGGGCCGACGACCTCGCCCCGGGCCAGTTTCTCCAGCGCGAGACCGAAGTCCCCCGGGAAGGCCGCGCTGCTCAATCCTTCGTCGAAGGCCTGATTGTCCATGATGTAGCGGCGCACGTTGGAGCGACGGATGCCGAGGCGCACAAGAAACACGGTGATTGCCTCCGGGCCGCCCGCCTGACGGATCAGGTTGTTCGTGGCGACGTTGTCGCTCACCGTGATCATGTGCTCCACAAGCTCGCGAACAGGCATTTTCTTCCCGACCGCCTCCGTGATAGCCCGGCAGGAGGGCTTCACGTCGAATGGCCTGGGGTCCCGACGCGCCGCGCTCATGAAAGTCTGCTCGACGGTGACCGGGTCTGAGAGGGCGTAGCGGCCGTCGGCGGCATCCTGGTAGACCTTCATCATCACCCAGATTTTCAGCGTGCTGGCGGGGTGGAATTCCTCGTCCGCCCGCACGGTCAACTCCCGGCCCGTCTGGAGGTCTTTGAAGGTGACCCCCCACTCGCCGCCCGCGGGAGCCAGGGCGGCCAGGACGCGCTCCCGTAGGTCGTCCGGCGCGGACGGCGTGGCGCAACCGCTCAGGATCATGGAAATCCAGAACAATCTCACAGGACGGATGATACAACGGGACCCCGCGCTGTCCAAGTACGCGCGGCGCTCTACTTACCCAGGCAGAAGCGCGAGAAGATCCGGTCGAGGAGCCCTTCCTCGACGTTGCGGCCGGTGACCCCGCCCAGCGAATCCAATGCCGCGCGAAGGTCGAGCGCCACGAACTCCATCCCCAGCCCGAGGGCGCCTCCCACCGACCGCGCCAGCGCCTCCCGGGCCTCGTGGAGGAGCGCCTTCTGCCGAAGGTCCAGCCGGAATCGCGCCCCCGGGGACCCCTCCGAGAGTAGCCTTCCCACGGTCCGACGGAGTTCATCGAGCCCCTGGCCGGTCCGCGCGGAAGTGTCCACGCCCGAGGGGCCGGCCGCGGGCGCCAGGTCGCACTTGCTCCTCACGAGGATCCCGGGGCGTCCCCGGGGAAGGAGGTCCTCCCTGGCCCCGGACTCGGTGGCGTCCACCACGAGCAGCACAAGGTCCGCCGTTTCCACGGCCGCCCGGGCGCGACGCACGGCGTCCCCGTCCGGCCCGTGGGCCTCCTGGATGCCCGCGGTATCCAGGAGACGCACCGGCACCCCCATCTCGACGTCCGACGCCAGGACGTCCCGCGTGGTGCCCGGGACATCCGTGACAATCGCCCGGCCGCCGGTCAGGGCATTGAAGAGGGAGGACTTCCCCGCGTTGGGCCTCCCACAGAGAGCCACCACCGGCCGGACCTCGAGGATGCGCCGGGAAGCACACTCGGCGAGCAGCAGTTCCAGGGCCGCCCGCGCCTGTTCCGCGCGCCGCCGGGCTTCCTCCACCGGCAGAACCTCGATATCCTGGTCTGCGAAATCGATCGCAGCCTCCGCATCGGCGCCGAGGTCGAGTACCTGGTCCTCGATCGCCCGGACGCGGGAGGAAAAAGCGCCCTGGAGCTGATCCACGGCCGCCCGGCGCTCCTCTTCGCCTTCCGCCGAGATCAACTGCTCCACCGCCTCCGCCTGGGCGAGGTCGATGCGCCCGCTGAGGAAGGCACGAAGGGTGAACTCGCCGGGGCGCGCGGGGCGTGCACCCCGCCGGAGGACGGAGTCCAGGAGGCGCCGAACGAGGGGCGGTGAGGAGGGAAGATGGATCTCCGCCACGTCCTCGCGCGTGCTCGTGCGGGGGCCGCGAAGGAGGACGGCCCCGGGCAGCCCCGAGGCGATCGCCAGGGCGTCCGGCCCGCTCAAACGCACCACGGCGCGGAGGCCCGCCCCGGGGGGAGTGGCGACCGCGACGATCGTGTCCGCGTCAGCGGACGAAGTTCTTGATCTTCTCCCGGCCATCCTCGTCGAGGCTGTCGAACTTCACGGCCAGCGCGAACTCATCCTCGTTGTCCGAGAAGCGCACCAGCTTGCAGCGGCACTTGAAGCCCTTAAGCCTCCCCTCCGTCACCTCGACGTCGAACTTGAAGCGATCCATCGGGAGAGTCTTCTTTTTCGTGCGGAAGTTCCTCAGGAGCATGCCGGACATGGAGATCTCGTCGATGTCGATCTCTCCCTCGTCATACACGGTGTTCGTCCCGATGACGACGCCCACCCGCCCTGCGACGCCCGCCTTGCGGCGGCTGGACTCGCGGCGGTTGGAGGTGATGAGCGAGGGGTGGAGATACCCAAGCTCGCGCGCCGCCCTGAAGACCTTGCGGACCGTGAAGTCCGCGAAGGAGTCCCGCGTGTCCTCGTTGAGGATGCGCGAGACCGACCCCTGGTCGATCTTGCAGGCCTTGGCGATGTCCTCCTGGGTCACCCGACTCTTCTTGACGTCCATGCGCCCTCCTTCCATCAAGGTCCGGATTTCTGCCCCGACGACCGCGGTTTCAGGAAGTACTTCTTGATGAGCTTCTGCTCGCCCATCGCGAGGAGCGAGTTGACGAAGAAATAGAGGCTGAGCCCGCTGGCGTAGCCGTAGCAGGCGAGGCCGAAGACGAGCGGCATCGCCATCATCATCTTCTGCTGGGTGCGCATCTGGGGGTCGGGCGACCGCGGCGCGAAGTACGCCTGGAGGAACCAGGTGATCATCATGAGAATCGGAAGCAGGTTCAAGCTCTCGATGACGAGCGTCCCGAAGAGGAGCCAGATGCTGATGGGTTTCCAGGGGCCGAGCAGCATGTCCGGCTCCGCGAGGTTCGTGATCCAAATGACGAACGGCTCCCCGCGGAGCTCGATCGAGAGATCGAAAACGCTGAACATCCCCACGAAGACGGGGAGCTGGAGGAAGAGCGGGAAGCAGCCGGACAGCGGATTGATCTTGTGCTCCTTGAAGAGCTTCATCTGCTCCGTGCCGAACTTCTGCTGGTCGTCCTTGTACCGGTCGCGAAGGGCCGTGATCTTGGGGCCCAGTTCCTGCATGCGGAAGGCGGACTTCTGCCCCTTGAGGGAGAGGGGGAAGACGAAGCAGCGGATCACGATCGTCGTGACGATGATGGCGAAGCCGTAATTCCCGAAGAGACCGCCGAAGAAGTTCAGGATAGCCAGGATCAGCGGCCCCACGTGACGAACCACGGGAGCCACGGGGGCGCAACCCCCACCGTGATCCAGGAGCGTTCCGGCCTCCGGGACCTCCTTCAGCGTATCCGCATGAATCGGACCCAGGTAGGTGTTCAATGAGAGCGAGACCTCCTGGGCGCCTACGCGGATCTCGTCGGTGCGGGCGATCGCGTCCAGGTTCTTGAGGTCCCCGGAAGCCCTGCGCGCCTCCTTCGAGGCCGCCCGAAACCAGAAGCTCTGGAGGGAATCGAGCGCCCTCTTGTCCGGCGCCACGACCGCCGCGAAGAACCGGTTCCTCAGGCCGAACCATTTCTTGTGACCTCCCGAGGAGGAAAGCTCCTTCTCCGCGGCCAGCACGGCTTCGTCCCGATCCTTTCCTGCCGACATCCGGAGGGCATCCGCCAGGGCGGTCTCGTACTTTTCCACCCTCGCGAAGTCCCAGACGAGGTTGTTGCTCTCGTACCTTACGACCCCCTTGAAGTACTGCTCGTACTTGTGGAAGTACTGCTTGTCCTTGTGCATGCTGCTGTCGTGCTCCAGCCCGTTGAGGGCGAAGAGCTCAAGCTGGATCTTCTGTTCCGGCACCGTGCCGTCCGGCCCCTTGGGGCTCGTGTTTTTCAGCCAGAGCGTCATCCTGACCTGGTGATCGCCCTCAAAGGAGAACTCCTTGGTGATCTCGACTCCCCCGGGGAGCGGATAGACGAAGCTGACGGACGTGTCCGGCACGTGCTTGGCGACCTTCCAATTGACCTCCGCGAGGGCGATGGGGACGCCGAGGGCCTGCAGGGCGAAGTGAGGCCGGCGCTCCTCCCGGGTTTCCAGCATGGGGACCCGTTTGCCCTGCCCTTCCGGGTAGAGCAGGGCGGCGCGTAGGATGCCCCCGCCCCTGTTCGTAAACACAACCTCAAGGTTCTTCGAGCGGAGGGTGACGGCGGGTTCGTCTGGATATTGCATGGCCTTGGGAGCCTCGGGGCCCGGGGGCGTCGTGACGGGACCGGTCTGGGGCGATGGGGCTGAGGCCACGGCAGGCTTGGGTCTGACGGGCTGAGGCGTGGGAGGCGGCCAGATCCAGGGGGCGACGAAGCTGAACCAGACGTAGAAAATGCCCAGGCAGATCAGGATCGCGAAGACGCCCTTCTTATCCACCCGGGCCCTCTTTGCGCACGTAGGTGTGCGTGGCGCCGCACTTCGGACATTTGAGGACGTCGTCGTTCCAATCCCGCTGGGCCTGGCACTTCGGGCAGGGGCGCTGCGCCTCGTCGATCAGCATGATGGGGATGTCGTCCTTGACGGGGAAGACGAGCGCGCATTCGGCGTTCTTGCAGCGGAGTTTGTCGGCCTCGAGCACCAACTCTCCCTTGCAGAAGGCGCAGGCCATGATGTCCAGCAGGTCCTTCGGGATCGGCATCTGAAACCCTCCCCGTGAAGCGGGCAATGGGCATAAACTATAGATATCCACCCCATAAAATGTCAAATAATTTATGCTGCATATGCAGAGACGGGCCCGGACTCCCCTGGTGGTGAGCCCGCATTGATTCGCCGAGTTGGCCCCGAGGGAGACAACCCGTGGAATCAATGCAATTGAAGCAAAGGGGTGTTCACTGGAGTGGAGTTACCCCAAGGGGATGTGGTATCCGCGAGGCAAAGGCCCCGAGGGGGCGCGGTTGGTGCATTCAAGCAAATAGGCCTCTCGAACCCTTAGCGACGCGCTTCGAGCGCCAGGAGACGACGCTTGAGGGCCACGCCCCCCGGCGCGCTGAAGCCGCCCGGACCGGCGGCCGCCACCACACGGTGTCAGGGGATGAAGAAGGTAACCGGGTTCCGCCCCATCGCGCCCCCCACGGCTCGGGCCGCGCCCGGAAGGCCCGCCGCGCGGGCCAGGTCACCGTAGGACTTCGTGCCGCCCCGACGGATGCGGCGGGCTGCGGAGTATACCCGGCGCTCGAAAGCCGTAACGCCGGACAAATCCAGCCGCGGCGATGAGGGCCGCCCTGCAAACCAGGCGGCCAGCCAGCGGCGGGCCCGGGGGAGCCTCCGGGGAAGCTCCCCGGCGCGGAGTCGGTCTCCCATGCGAACCCCGGCCACGCGAGCCCCCCTCATCGTGACCACGCACGATCCCACCGGAGTAGCCACCACGTCCGCGAAAAGATTCACCGTCCCTCCTTCACCCAGCAGCGCGGCCGCCGCAGCGCCTGGGAGCCCAGCTCGGCGGACCTCACCTCCGCCACGGGACCTCCCTCCCGCTCCAGCCATCCGAAGACACCCTCCTGCCCCACCCACCGGCCGAACCCGGCGAACTCCGTCTCGGGCGGCGGAGCACCGCCCGTCCCCTCCACGCCGCGAGGGATGGCGGCCCCGACCGCGAGGTCCCCAAGCTCGCGAAACTTCCCGCCGGCGACCAGCGTGGCCCTGTACAGCGGGCCCGACAGGCCCGGATCCAGCTTCAAGGTGGGGGCGGATTGCGGGCTGACCCACCCGAGACAAACGGAGCGTCCCGAATCGAGCCGCAGCCCCGCGACTTCGCATCCCCGTTCCCCCACGCGAAGGGCGAACGGGGGATCGAACGGCGCATGCCCGGGTAGCACGGGCTTGACCAGGCGGGGGAAGGCCAGCGTCACGACGCGATCGCCCCCCGCCCCGGCGAACCACAGGGCCCACTCCTCCGACCTCCCCTCCCGGTCGACACGCTCGCAGGAAACGCCCTCCACCCAGACCTGCCCCCGCGGGAAGAACGCCCAGAAAGCCCCCGCCCCTCCGAACGCCACGAGGACGAGTGTGCCCACCCCCGCGCGCGCCGACCGGCGCGAGCCGAGGATGATCGCCACGAACCCCGCCATCGCATACGCTGCCGCAAAGAGAACCGCCGCCCCCCTCTTGCCGGGCACCCAGTCTCCCGGCCGCGCCAGCGTCCAGAGCACCGGATCCACGATCTCCAGCCGCGGTCTCGCCGCCCCCTTGCGCATCGCCTCCAGGGCGCGATCCGCCTCTTCGCGTGTCCCCGCCCGCAGTGCCGGGGCCGGCAGGTCCGCCGACGGCGCCACGAGGACCAGGTCAAATATCTCCCCCATGCCCTGTCCAAGCAGCGGCGAAAGATCCTTCTCCCGGATCACCTGGAAGAAGACGCTCTCATCCGACACCAGCTCCCCGGCATAGGACAGGCGCTCGTCCACGCCGACGATCCGGTCGGCGCGCGTGCGGGTCGGAGGGATTGCGCCGGTCGCGGCGCCCGCGGAGAGACGGTCCGGATCGATCGACGGGACGAGCACGCGGACGCGGCCCTCTCTCGCCACCCGGACCGGATGGACCGTCATGAACCCGAAGGAACTGCGGACCGCCACCTCGCCCTCGAACCCGCCGGCGGAACTCACAGTCACCGCGAGCACCGACCAGAGCGTGGGACGGGCGACCGGTCCAGACAGGCGTTCAACGTCCTCGATGCGTGGATCGGCCGCTTGCGCGGGGGCGATCCCCTCGACTCCGCACAGGGCAAGCAGGAGGGCGGCGAGCACGGTGCGATTCTACCCCGCCGGGCGCCGCTGCGCGAGGGCCAGCGCCACCGCCCCCGCAACGCCGAAGAGGAGGATCGCGAAGAGCGGGGGCCCTTCCGCCATCACCCAGAACGGGCTGAGGGTCCGGAAGGACGACACGGGCGCGCCCCAGAACGCCAACAGGGGGACTCCCGTCGAAGCGAGGAACGCCCCTCCAAAATACCAGGGCCCGACCCGCCAGCCCCGGCCCTGCCCCAGGAAGACAAGCCCCGCCACGAAGGCCGCCAGCGCCGCGACGAATGCGATCGCCGCGACCACCGCCGCGAGCGGAGGGTCGGACAGATCGGCGCAGACCAGAGTCAGGGGCCCCGCGAACACGAGGAGGAGGCCGATCTCCAGCAGGACCCCCGCCGGCCGAAGGCCTTCACGAACCAGGGGCTCCAGCAGAAGCGGCCACAGCAGCAGCACGAAGAAGACCTGGATCTCCATGAACGCCGTGAAGGCGGTCGACGGCTTGAGGAAGACCCCATTCAAGGGGAGCGCCTCCGAGAGCATGAGGCAGACCCCGCCCGCGGCCGCGCCCAGCCAAGCGAGGCGGAGCGGCAGCGCGCCTGAAGCGGGCAGCGGCAGCATCAGGATCAGCCGGGGATCGCTCGGCGAGTGGATCGACTGCACGGATTCCCCGGGTCGCCTGTTTTCTGGAACGCCCGGCGATTCAATGCAGGCTCCCCACTGGGTACTTCGACTCGCAAGTTCGTGCCCAGGCGGCCGCACGGGGCACAACCGGTCCCGAACTTCTGCGGCCCAGTACTAAGGCCGGGGCCGCTGGACGTGGGAATCCACGACCTCCACCGCGCGCGTCCCCTTGAAGTACAGCTTAACATGCCGGAGCCCGTTCAGGTCCGGATAGGAGGCAAGGACTTCCCGGAGGTTTTCAAGCTTATCCGAAGGCGAGAGATCGCCGAAGCGCGCCGTGCCCGGGGTGCGCCCCCACTGGAGCGCACAGCCACCCCGCGTCACGAGGGTCACCTCGCTCCGGCGCGCGTCCTGGCGGCCGCCGTAATTGGAGACATCCACCTCGCGAATGCCGGCGCGGGCAAGCAGCTGAGTCTCGGCGATGAAGTCCGCCATCGCCATGCCGGCCTTGAGGGCCGGATCGTCCCAGGGGCGCCCCGGCTCGGGCGGCGCGCTGGCCAGGCCCGAGACCTCCGCGGCGCGGGCGCAGGGGGGCGGATCGACGTACACGCCGGGCAGGCGGACCCCCTCGGCATCCACGAGAACGTACCCGTTCTGCCGCCGCACAGCCACATGGGGTTTCCGGTACTCGAAGCGGATGCGGAGCTGGTCGGGAAACACGCGCTCCACCGCCGTGATCTTCTTCACCCACGCGCAGGACTCGAACGAGCGGCCCACCCGATCCACGAGGTCGGGGTCGAAGAGGGAAGTTCCACGGGTGTCGACACGCACGAGTTCCACCCCCTGGTTGTCGGCCCAGGGGGGGGCCACGGCCGTACGGATCTGAGGGACGGAGAACTGCCGGCGCTGGGTGATGAAGCTGTAGACCTCGCGGTGGACGAGGAGAACGACGAAGGCGAATCCGGCCCAGAAGAGGAAGCCGCGCGCGACGCCCCTGTGACTTGCGGCGAGCGCCCCGGCGCGGGCGGCAAGCCGATCCCAATCGATGCGCCGAAACGGCGCGACCACTTTCCCCAGCATTCTTCTCGTTGTATCGTCCGGACGGCTAGAATATCTGAGTGAGAATCCTCATGGCGGCCGTCCTCCTGGGGGGCGGCCAGGATCCCTCCCCGGTCCGGCGCGACCTGGAGGGCCT
The DNA here is from genome assembly GCA_023261405.1 of Planctomycetota bacterium. GTDB lineage: Bacteria > Planctomycetota > MHYJ01 > MHYJ01 > JACPRB01 > JACQFK01. Next base: position 3,096 of record JAHFOZ010000017.1, on the reverse strand, counting down.
GGAAGCCGACTACCTCGTGGTCAGACCGCCCGCCTTCACGGCGGCCCTGGAGCCCCTCTGTTCCCACCGCGCCCGGACCTACCGGGTGGCGGTGGTGCGGACGGACGACGTCGCGGCCCGGCATGGGAAGGGCGTCGCAGGGATCCGGAAGCTCGTCGATGAGGTGAAGCCCCGCTTCCTCCTGCTCGCCGGCGACACAGACCGGGTGCCGACCTTCGTGCAGGACTCGAACTACACGAGCGAGCGCTTCATGAGCGACCGGGACCTGGCCACCGACCACGGGTTCGGCGCGGTCACCGGGCGGCTCCCCGCCGACACGGCGGAGGAGCTGCGCGCGATGGCCGTCAAGATCGTGGAGTACGAGACCACGCTCAAGCCCGGGCCGTGGCAAAGGAAGATCAACTTCGTGACGGGCGAGGGCGGGTTCGGCGAGATGATCGACCTGATCCTGGAGAAGCAGTTCAAGACGATCGTGGCGCGCCACATCCCGGCCGCGTACGACGTGGAGATCGCCTACGCGAAGCCGAGTTCCCCGTTCTGCGTCTATCCCCCGAAGTTCAACGAGCACACGATCCGCCTCCTGAACGAAGGCTCGCTCTTCACGGCCTACGTGGGCCACGGCCTCCGGACGAGTTTCGACGATGTCCGGTACAAGGGGGAGTCGTACCCGATCCTCGAATCCAAGGACGCGCGGAAGGTGGAGGTCCGTGCGGGCTTCCCAGTGATGGTCGTCATCGCCTGCGACACCGGAAAGTTCGACGAGACGGTGGGGGACTGCATCGGGGAGGATCTCATGCGCCGGCCGAAAGGGCCGGTGGCGTTCATCGGGGGCTCGCGGGTCACGCAGCCTTACGGTAACGCGCTCCTGGGACACAAGATCGTGGAGGGCGTGTTCGCCCCTTCGACGCGGACGCTGGGGG
>JAHFOZ010000017.1:0-2166 GCA_023261405.1 Planctomycetota bacterium | reverse complement strand
GCTCGCCCCGGACGATTCGGCGCTCCGTAAGCAGGCGGACCTCCTGGCGGGCGCGGTGCAGGGCCCCGCGAACCTGGAGAAGATGCGGAAGGACGTGGTCCTCCACTACAACCTGCTGGGGGACCCGGCGCTGGTCCTGCGGCGCCTGGACGGGGAGATCGCGCTGGAAGCCCGGGGGACGCTGCGACCGGGGGGGCACCTGGCGGCGTCGGGAAGACTGGAGGGGGCCGGGAGGGTGCGGGTGACGCTCGAGTGCGGCCGCGACGCCTTCTTCCATCCGACCGACATGGTGGGCGACTCGCTGGAGGAGCGCCTGGCGCGGCGCTATGCCAACGCGAACAACCGCGTGATCGCGGAGGCGGAACTCGAAGCGAAGGGCGGAGTGTTCGAAACGGACTTACGTCTGCCGGAAGGCCTGAAGCCGGGGACCTATTTTCTCAAGGCCTCGACGGCGGCCGCGCTAGGGGCGAGGGAGGTCGAGATCAAGGAGTAGCGAAGGCCTCAGGCAACAGGCAATTGCCCAAAGATGGCGCACCGCTCAGCGCCGGGCCGTCGCACGGCGGATACCCGCGGGACTCAAAACATCGCGGCGGCGGCCCAGAAGGAATCCTTCCGGCGCCGGAAGGCAGCGTCCACGATGCGGCGGCAGAGTTCGGGGAACTCGATGCCCGCGGCGCGGGCGGCCTTGGGGAGCAGGCTCCGCTCCGTGAGGCCCGGGATGGTGTTCACCTCCAGGACGTGCACCGAGCAGAAGGGAGTGAAGATCAGGTCCACCCGGCTCATGCCCTCGCAACCCAGGGCGTGGTGGGCCTCGAGCGCGGCCTTCTGGATGCGGCGCCGCTCCAGATCGCTCATGGGCGGATCGACCAGGTAGAGCGTGTCTGGATCCTTGTACTTGGCCTCGTGGCTGAAGAAGCGGTCCTTGGGGCGGAGCTCGATCACGGGGAGGGCCTTGTCGTCGAGGATGCCCACGGTGAGCTCGCGGCCGGCGATGAACTTCTCCATGAGGCCGATTTTGTCGTAGCGGAAGCACTCGGCGGCGCCGTCGAGGAGCGTGGAGCAGTCCTCGTGGACGGTGACGCCGAAGCTGGAGCCCTCCCCGCGCGGCTTGATGACCACGGGGTAGCCCAGCGCGCGGGCGCACTGCTCGAGGAGCGCGACGGAGTCCCCCCGCGCGATCACGCGGTGGGCCGGCGTGTCCACGCCGCGGATCTTGAAGAGGCGCTTGGCCTCCACCTTGTCCATGGCGACGCGCGAGGCGTCGGGTCCGCTGCCGGTGTAGGGGATCCCCTTCGACTGGAGGAGCTGCTGCAGCCGCCCGTCCTCACCGAACTTCCCATGAAGAGCGATGAAGGCGACGCCGATCGCGAGGCCGTCGAGCTCGCGGCCGGTCTCCGAGGAGACCTCGACGGGCACCGCCTCCTGGCCCGCACTCCGGAGCGCCTCGAGCACCGCCCGCCCGGACCGGAGCGACACCTCCCGCTCGGAGGACGTGCCTCCCATCAGGACGCCGACGACCGGTCTGCTGTTTCCCATCTCTCTTCCTTCCCCCCAAACGGCGCGCCCGGCATCCGGGCGTTCACCAGGTCAGGACTTCCAGTTCCAAGGGCACGGGGACGCGCCGCCGGATGACGTCGATCAGCCTGAAGATGTCGTCCGCCGAAGCGCCCCCGTCGTTCACGATGAAATTCGCGTGCTTGCGCGACACGTGCGCGGCGCCCACGCGTTCTCCCTTGAGGCCGTGCTCCTCGATAAGCTTCCCCGCATGACCGCCCGGGGGATTCTTGAACATGCACCCCGCGTTGTGGCTGCCGAGCGGCTGGCTTCTCTTCTTATCGCCCAGGATGGCGTCATATCTTTCCTGGACCGCGGGGTCGGGCCGCAGGTCGAAGTCCGCGGCCACGACGAGGGCGCCCTTGAGCTCCGTGGCGCGGTAGCGGAACCCGACCTCGGCACGTGACAGGCGGCGAAGTTCCCCTTCCGGGGTCATGACGTCGACGGTGCGGATCGCGCCGGCGATCTCGCCATGGCGCCCGCCGGCATTCATGCGCACGGCGCCGCCCACGGCGGCGGGGACGCCCGCGAGGCACTCCAGGCCCGCAAGGCCTTCCGCCACGGTCTCCTTGACCAGCCGGGCGAGGTTGTATCCGGCGCCGACGTGGAACC
>JAHFOZ010000394.1 GCA_023261405.1 Planctomycetota bacterium | reverse complement strand
GCCAGCTCCTGGCCGTTCACGTCGATCCGCTTGACGCTGCCCGGGGCGGGGTCGCCCTTGCCGCTCACCTTGATCCAGCTCGACATGTCGGGAGTATAATTGCCCTCCATCGGCATGTCAACGACCCGCCCGGTCTACTGGACCCTCACGAGCTTCGTCACGCGGCCGGTCTTGTTCCAGTCCTCGACGTAGGCGTTGCCCTTCGAGTCCCACGCGGCGCCGTGCGGCGCGGTGAACTCGCCGTCCTTCCACTGGTCGACCGGGGCGCCGAAGTTCCCGCCGTTCTTGGAGGCCACGCCGAGGCGGGAGACGAGCTTGTTGTCCTTGTCCAGGATCGCGATCCAGCCCGCGAGGTCCGGGATCAGGATATCCGAACCGCGGAGGTAGACTTTACAGGGCGACTGGAGGCCGTCCTTGTGGGCGCTGATGAACTTGCCCTCGAGGGTGAACACCTGGATGCGGTGATTGCCGCGGTCGGCCACGATGACGCGCGGCTCGGCGCCGCGCAGGTCGATCGCCACGCCGTGCGGCGTGCTGAACTTGCCCGCCTCGCCGTCCTGGCCGTTCCAGGAGCGGATGTACTCGCCCTTCGAGTTCCACTGATGCACCCAGCTCATCCCGTAGCCGTCGCCGACGTAGATGTCGCCGTTGGGGGCCACGGCCACGCTCGTGGGCAGATACTTCTTGTTGCTGGGCTTGTCGCCGTCCTTGTAGATGCCCGCCTTCTCCGGGAAGGGGATGGAGAGCAGCACCTCGCCCTCGAGGGTCATCTTGACCACCTCGTGCCGCCCGGTGTGCGACAGGTAGAGGACCTCCTTGTCCCCTTCCTTCGCGATGGTCATGCCGTGCGCGCCGCCGCGGAAGTCCTTGGCCATCGACTTGATGTACTTGCCGGAAGGCTCAACGACGATGATGGCGTTCTCGTTGTCGGTGTTGAAGTAGATGTTGTCCTTGGAGTCCACGGCCACGCAGCCGTGGGTGCTGGCGAGCTTCACGCCGTCCGGCAGCTTGAGCCAGTCCTTCTGCCACTCGTACTTGTGGGCGCCGTCGCCCAGGATGATCTTGTCCTGCGCGGAGGCCCGGCGCGTGGGCAGCGTGGTGGCCAGGCCGAATGCGCCCATCCCGACCATGAACCCGCGGCGACCGATATGCATCATGTAAGATCTCCCTCTATCGATTCTGCCTTGCCCCAGCCTGTTGAACGACGCCCGCCAGTGTATTCCCCGGGATTCCGAACGCAAGTATTAGTGCATCGCTGTCTGGGGGGCAGCCAATGGCTCAATGTCCCGATCGTCGTTGCACCAATCGTCAATGGGTAAATCGTCAATGGTTCAATCCCTAGTGCGGGTGGTCCGGAGGGGGCTTCTTGATGTGCTCGATCATCTCCCGGGCCAGGGGGGCCCAGCGGGACTTCGGATAGCGGCCCAGCATGCCCTCCAGCGCCTTCTGCGCCTCCTTCAGGCGGCCCAGTTCGTGCTCGGCGATGCCGACCGTGATCACCATCAGGTCCGCCTCCTCGCCATCCGGGTTCTTCTTCAGCCCCTCTTCCAGCACGTGGATCGCCTCCGGGTACTTCCGCTCCACGTTGAAGGCAAGCGCCTCCGTCAGCAAGGCGCGACCTGACGCACCGAAGCGGTCCTCCGCGTCGAGCTTCCGGTATTCCTCGAGATGTCTCCGCGCCTCGACGTTCTTCCCCCGGTTCACCCGCATCCGCGCCAGCCGCTCGTGACTCAGGGCCGCCCACTTCGGCTCGCCACCCTCGATCGCCTTCCGGTAGCATTCCTCCGCGCGGCGCGCGCTGTCCAGTTCCCGGTACAGTTCCGCGAGGGCGTACGGGCCGGAGCCCCCCCCCGCCGCATCCTTGGCCGCCTTGAGCGCCGGATATCCCTGCTCCGCCTTCTCCAGGAAGAGCAGGAAACCCTGCGGACCCGCGTAGCCGGGGAGCACTGAGACGACATCCCCGGTCCCATCGAGGATGGCCGTCCCCAGCCCGCCACGCCCCCCCACCGCGCGATCGAAGAGCGCGGGCTGCGCCTCGATGTCGATTTTCACGCAGACGAACCGCGCGCAGGCGGCCGCCACCGCCCCGTCGGTGAAGGTCTCCTCATCCATCGCGCGGCAGAGCGGCCTCCCCTTCAGCTGGAAATGGGCCATCACCCGCCGGTCCGCCGCCTTCGCCGCAGCCTGCGCCGCCTCGAAGTCCTTCGCCCAGTCGATCCCCGCCTGAGACAGGACGAGGACCGCGATCACCCCAGCCATGAGAGCCACTTCCACTGAAAAAGTCGGAACAGCAGCCAGCCCAGGCCCAGCAGCCCCAGCGGCGCGCTGCCCACCCGGCGGAGGAGCAGCCGCCGGCGCCCGGCCTCCGGCACCTCCTTCGCGCGGGCGAGGAAGGCGAGCGACGGGAACGCCACGAGCAGGATCGCGATCTGGCCGAGCTCCACTCCGATGTTGAACGACACGACCGGCAGGACGATCCCGTCCAGCCCCTCCAGCCTCTCCTGCAGCACGCCGGCGAATCCAAGACCGTGGATGAGCCCGAACGCGAACGTGAGCGCCCAGCGGTGCTTCGCCTCCTTGAGGACGTAGTTCTCCGCCGCCACGTAGACGATGGACGCCGCGATCATCGCCTCGGTGATCGCCGGGGGGACACGGACCACGTCGAGCGCCGCGAGGAGGAGGGTGATGCTGTGAGCCACCGTGAACGAGCTGACGATCTTCACCATCTCCCCCAGCCGCGTCGCCGCCAGGAGCAGCGCCAGCAGGAAGGCGATGTGGTCGAACCCGATGAAGATGTGATGCATCCCCCACTTCACGAACTCGAGGGCCGTCCGCCCCGAGGACTGCGGCATCGCCCGAACGACGTCGAGGCGGAACTTCCCCGCGAGGGTGTGCGGGGGGAGGGACTTGTCGCCATCCCGGTCGGGCCAGCGCACGAAGACGAGGCTCCGAGTCGAGGGGAAATCGTCGTCGTCGAAATCGGCCTGCAGGTGCAGCCTCTGCACGGGCGCCCCGGCCCGGAAGACGAACTGCTGGATGACGTGCCCGATGTAGGGCTCCCCGGTGGGGATGGGCAGCTTGTCGTAGCCCGGCTCCAGCCGGCCCGCCTCCGGAGTCGCCTCCCGTCCGTCCGCATCCAGGGCGATCCGCGCGAGGAGGAACTTCGCGACCTCCAGCTTCATCGACTGGAGCTGGACCTCCGAGAGATCCATGGGGGTCGCCGGGAACCTGATCTCCTTCCCGAGGCGAACGATCCCCACGTTGACGGTCCAGGTGACCTCGGCCCCCTTCACCTCGATCGTGTGGACCACGACCTTCTCGTCGTGAGGGCCGAGCAGCGCGAAAAGGAGCAGCATGTTCATGGGGAGCCCGCGATTATGCCCTCCACTGAGCGTAAATACATTTGGATTCTTGCGGGAGGGCGTGCCAAACTCTCCCGCGAAACGAAAGGAACGAACATGAAAACATCCCTCTCCGTGCTGTCGATCGCTCTCGGCCTGGGTCTCATCGCCCTGGCCGCCGAGGCCCCACGCCGGGCCCCGTCCGCCGCCGAGGACATGACCCAGGCCGCGGCCGCCTTCCTGGGGGGCATCTCCCCCGAGCAGCAAGCCAAGGCGAAGTTCGACTGGAAGGACGCCGAGCGCGTCAACTGGCACTTCATCCCCAAGGAGCGGAAGGGGCTTCCCCTCAAGGAGATGAACGCCGATCAGCGCAAGCTCGCCCTCGCCCTCCTGGCCACCGGGTTGAGCGCCAAGGGCCTGGAGAAGGCCACCACGATCATGAGCCTCGAGGCCATCCTGAAGGAGATGGAGGGCCCCAACGGCAAGATGGTCCGCGACCCGGAGCGCTACTTCTTCTCGGTGTTCGGCACGCCGGACGCCAAGGGCACCTGGGGATGGCGCTGCGAGGGGCACCATCTCTCGATGAACTTCACGCTCGTGGCCGGCAAGGCGATCACCGCCACGCCGTCCTTCATGGGCTCGAATCCGGGCCTGGTGAAGGAAGGGGCGCGGAAGGGGCTCCGCGTGCTGGGCAACGACGAGGACATGGGGCGCGCGATCGCCAAGGGACTCAGCGCCGAGCAGAAGGCGGGGATCATTGCCACCGAGGCGCCCAAGGACGTCCTCTTGATGCCGGGCAAGAAGGTTGAGTTGCTGGAGCCGGCCGGGATTGGCGTCTCGAAGCTCGCGCCCGCGCAGGTGGAGAGCCTCAAGGCGCTCGTGAAGGAGTACGCCCAGCGGCACCGCGCCGAGCTCGCGGACCAGGATCTCGCGAAGATCGAGAAGGCCGGCTGGGAGAACGTGCACTTCGCGTGGGCCGGCGGACTCGAGCCGGGTGAGGGTCACTACTACCGCGTCCAGGGCCCCACGTTCGTCCTCGAGTACGACAACACCCAGAACAACGCCAATCACGTCCACTCGGTGTGGCACGACCCCGCCGACAATTTCGCCGCGGACCTCCTGAAACAGCACTACGAGAAGGACCACAAGTGATCAGCCTCCTCGGCGCCCTCCTCGCGGTCGCCCAGGAGGCGGCACCCATCGAGGCCCCGGCGCCGGCGGGGATCGATCTCTCAAAGCCCTTCCGTCTCGTCCGGGTTTCCGACGGCAAGGAGGTCCCGGTCCAGGCGGCCGGCAAGTCGCTCGTGTGGCTGGGGGACAAGGCGGAGGTCCGGGTGGAGCAGGCCGCACCGGCGGCGTTTCCCGGGGTTGCATGCCGGGACACGGACCAGAAGTACCTTCTCTTCAAGGCGGGGGGAAAGCCGGCGTTCCTGTACAACTACGGGCTCATCAAGGCGCCGGAAGGTGTGGACGAGGTCTTCTCCCGCAGCGGCTACGTGCATCCGATCTGGAGCCCCTCCGGGAAGGAGGTCACCAACGATTTCGCCGCCAAGCATCTCCACCATCACGGCCTCTGGTTCCCGTGGACGAGTTCCGAGTTCGAGGGCCGCAAGTCCGACTTCTGGAACTCGAAGGACAGGCAGGGGAAGGTCGAGTGCGTGAAGGTGGATGAGACCTGGTTGGGGCCTGTCTTCGGCGGCTTCAAGGCGCGGCACCGCTTCATCAACCTGAACGGCCCGGACGGTCCCAAGACGGCCCTTGATGAAGTGTGGGAGGTTCGCCTCTACGCGCTCTCCGACCGCTTCATCTTCGACCTGGTCTCGACCC
>JAHFOZ010000393.1 GCA_023261405.1 Planctomycetota bacterium | reverse complement strand
GTCCGCGGCCGCGAGCAGGCCCGGCGCATCCCGCTCGCCTTCTCCCCGGAGGCCATCCAGTCCGTCCTCCTGGCTTACGACACGAGCGAGCCCCCCGCCCCGCGCGCCGAGAGCCTCCGCGACTGCATCTCGAAGCTCCCGGACCGCTCGCAGCAACTCCTGACCTTGAGATACGACCAGGGCCTCAAGCTCGGCGAGATGGCCCGCCGCGCCGGCAGCTCCCTCGACGCCGTCCACAAGCTCCTCTCGCGCGTCCGCGCCGCCCTCCAGGACTGCCTGGCCCGCAAGCTCGCGGCGGAGGAGCGCGCATGACCCTCGACCGCGCGCGCGAATTGATCGAGAAGCACCTCGACGGCATCGCCGGCGACGCCGAGCGGGCCGAACTCGATCGCCTCCTGGCGGCCTCGCCCGAGGCGGCCGCCCTCTTCACCCGCCTCTCGCGGCACGAGCACGATCTCGAGAGCGCCTTCCACGAAGAGAACGCCGCGGCGCGGTTCACCGCGAGCCTGCGCGGAGCCGGTCGCCCCCGGTTCCGCCTGGCCTGGGCCGCCGCCGCGGCCGCCCTCCTCGCGGCCGGCCTCTGGTTCTTCCTGGGGAACGCCTCCCCCGCCGCCACGATCGTCGGGGCCGGACCCGGCTCCACGGTGGAACGCGAGGGGAGCGCCCGGCCCGCCGCCGTCGGGCTCGACCTGCTCGAGGGCGACGTCCTCCGCGGAACGGCCACGATCCTGCTGGAGCGCGATGCCGCGCGCGTCCAGTGCCGCGGGGACGTGGAACTCCTCGTGGGACGCGACCGCCTCGAACTCCGGAAGGGCGTCCTCGACGCCTCCGTGACCAAGCGCCCCGCGGACCGGCCCCTCGTCTTCGCGACGCCGCTGGCCGAGGCGCGCATCCTCGGGACCCGATTCAGCCTGAGCGTCGGCCGCCTTGAGGTCCAGGAAGGACGCGTCCGCTTCACCCGGCTTGCCGACGGCGCGTCGGTCGACGTCGCCGCCGGCCAGCTCGCCGTCGCGGCACCCTCAGCCGCCCTCGTCGCGCGGTCGATCCACGAGGAACGCTTCCTCGAGCTCCGGCGCGAGCTCCACGACCCCGCGAACGGCTACTTCAGCAAGGACGGCGTGCCTTACCACTCGGCGGAGACCTTCGTCGTCGACGCCCCGGACCACGGCCACCTTTCGACGAGCGAGACCTTCAGCTACTGGATCTGGCTCGAGGCGATGTACGGCCGCCTCACGGGCGACTGGGCGCCCCTCAACGCCGCATGGCGCAAGATGGAGGAGACGCTGATCCCCGCCGCGCACGCGTCGAGCCGCGCCTACGACCCGAAGAAGCCCGCCGCGTACGTGCCCGAGCGGGACAGCCCGGCGGAGTATCCCGTGTCTATCGACCCCTCCGCCCCCGTGGGCGAGGACCCGCTCGCAAAGGAGCTCGAGTCCTCCTGGGGCTCGCCGGACCTCTACGGCATGCACTGGCTCCTCGATCCGGACGACTGGTACGGCTTCGGCCGCCGCAACGGCCTCGTGAACACGTTCCAGCGCGGCCCGCAGGAGTCGGTCTGGGAGACGATCCCGCATCCCTCGATGGAGACCTTCAGCTCAGGCGGGCCGAACGGGTACCTCGACCTCTTCATCCGGGAGAACGCCTACGCGAAGCAGTGGCGCTACACCTGCGCCCCGGACGCCGACCTCCGTGCGATCCAGGCGATGTACTGGGCCGCGCGCTGGGCCGCCGAGCAGAAGAAGGACCCCGCCGCGACGCTGCCGCTCCGGAAGGCCGCCCGGATGGGCGACACGCTCCGCTACGCCCTTCACGACAAGTATTTCCGCGGTGCGCACGGGCTCGTGTCGTGGCTCTACGCCTGGGGCGGATCGGCCGACCCGGCCTCCCCCTGGGCCTGGCGCACGGGCGGGAGCCACGTCCACTTCGGATACCAGAACCCGTTCGCCGCCTGGGTGCTCGCGGAGGACAAGGACTTCCGCGCTCCGTCGCCGGGCGCGGCGGCGGACTGGTCGCGGAGCCTCAGCCGGCAGCTCGAGTTCTACCGCTGGCTCCAGGCGGAAGAGGGGGCCATCGCCGGCGGCGCGACCGCGAGCTGGCGCGGACGCTACGAGACCCCGCCCGCCGGGACGGCGCTCTTCCACGGTCTCGCCTATGACCCGCACCCCGTCTTCCACGACCCGCCTTCCAACGAGTGGTTCGGCTGGCAGGCGTGGTCGATGGAGCGGCTGGCCGAGTACGCGTCGGTCAGCGGCGACCCGCGCGCGAAGGACGTGGTGGACCGCTGGGCCGCGTGGGCGCGGCGCGAGGTCCGCCTGGAGGGGGACGGGTACTCGATCCCCTCGACCCTGCGCTGGAGCGGCCAGCCGGGCGCAGGGCTCCATGTCGCCGTGGTCGACCGCGGGCAGGACGTGGGCATCGCCGCGGCCCTGGCGCGGGTGCTCGCGCGCCACGGAGCGCCGGAATCCCGGGCGCTCGCGGCCGAGATCCTCGACCGCATGTGGCGCCTCCACCGGGACGAGAAGGGCGTCGCGGCGCCCGAGGCGCGCGGCGACTACAATCGGTTCTTCGACCCGGTTGTCGTCCCGGACGGCTGGAAGGGGCCCCTCAAGCCGGGGGCCACGTTCCTCGACGTCCGGCCGCAGTATCGGAACGACCCCGAGCTCACGCGGGTGGAGCAGGCCGTGCGGAAGGGCGAGCCGCCGGTGTTTCGCATCCACCGCTTCTGGGCCCAGGTGGAGATCGCGCTCGCGAATGCCGAGCTCTCGATGAGGAGGAAGCCATGATCCGCACCGTCCCGCTCGCCCTCGCCTTTCTCTGTCTGTTCCCCGCGCTCGCCGGCGCGCAGGCCGTGGGCGACGGCTGGTGGCACACCTCGGGGAACCAGATCTTCGACGCCGCCGGAAACCCGGTCCGCTTCTCGGGCGTGAACTGGAACGGCTTCGAGAGCGGCAACTACGTCGTCCACGGCCTCTGGGGTGGCCTGGGACGCACGTGGGTCTCCTACCTCGACCAGATGGACGCGCTCGGGTTCAATCTGATCCGGCTTCCGTTCTCCGGCAACGTGCTCGACCCGGGGCGGATGCCGCTCAACATCGACTACGGCACGAACCCCGACCTCGCCGGCCTCACGTCGCTCCAGGTCATGGACAAGATCGTCCAGGCCTGCGGCGCGCGCGGGATCCGGATCATCCTCGACTATCACCGGGTCGAGGCGGGCGGGACGCCTGAGGCGGGCCTCTGGTACACCGCCGCGATCCCCGAATCCAAATGGATCGATAACTGGAAGACCCTCGTGACCCGCTACAAGGACGATCCGACCGTCGTGGGGGTCGATCTCTTCAACGAGGTCCACGACGGCGCGGGCCACCCGGGGCCCTTCTGGAACGCGGACGGGATGGACGAGCCTTACAACTGGCGGACGGCCGCCCGGCGCTGCGCCGACGCGATCCAGGCGATCAACCCGAACCTCCTCATCTGCGTCCAGGGGCTGCACGCCTACAACGGCGAGAGCGGCTGGTGGGGCGCGGTGCATCTCGGCGTGAAGGACCATCCGCTCGCCCTCGCGGTGGCGAACCGGCTGGTCTACGAGGTCCACGACTACGGCCCGAACGTCTGGGTGCAGACGTGGCACAACGACCCCACGTTCCCGGCCAACCTTCCCGGCCACTGGGACCATCAGTGGGGCTTCCTCCACAACGACGGGATCGCGCCCGTCTGGGTCGGGGAATGGGGGAGCACGCTCGACCCCGCGAAGGAGCTCCAGTGGGCCACGAGCCTGCGGGACTACATCCAGGCCAAGGGGCTCTCGTGGACCTGGTGGTGCTGGACGCCGAACTCGGGAGACACGGGGGGCATCCTCACGGACGACTGGACGACCACGCACGCGAGCAAGCTCTCGCTCACGAGTCCCGCGATGTATCCGGGCTTCTCCTCTCCGGGCGGGGGCCCGCCGCCACCGCCGCCACCTCCCGGGGGCGGAACCCCGCCGGCCGGCGACGGAGGGGGCGGCGGTAACGGGCGCTGCGGCTGCACGGGCCTCGAGGCGCTCCTCCTCCTGTTCCTTCGGCGTCCCAGGCGCACTTCCCTTCTCCGCCGCGCGTAAGACAAAGGGGCGGAGCGGGAGGGAGGCGCCTTTCAGGAGCCGTGCCATGTCCGCCACCCCGCGCAGGGAATTTCTCAAGCAGACCGGCGCCGCGGCCGCGCTCACGCTGACCGGTCCGGGCGCCAATGACCGGATCACCGTCGCGATCATCGGCAACGGGGGCATGGGGACGAGCCACGCCCGGCAGCTCGCGCCGCGCAAGGACGTCTCGATCGCCTACGTCTGCGACCCGGACTCCAAGCGCTCCGCGGCGGCCGCCGCCGAGGTCGAGAAGGGCTCCGGGAAGGCACCGAAGGCGGTGAAGGATCTCCGCGAGGTCCTCGATGACAAGTCGGTCGACGCCGTGTGGGTCGCCACGTGCGACCACTGGCACGGCCCCGCCGCGATCCTGGCCGCCGACGCCGGGAAGCACGTCTACGTGGAAAAGCCCTGCTCCCACAACATCCGCGAGGGGCGCCTGATGATCGAGGCGGCACGGAGGAACAAGCGCGTGATGCAGGTGGGCACCCAGCGGCGCTCCTGCGACTACAACCAGAAGGCGGCCGAGGCGCTCCGCTCGGGCGCCATCGGCGAGGTCCTGGTCGCCAAAGTCTGGAACTCCCAGCTTCGGCGGAACATCGGGCACGCAAAGCCCGGCGCCCCGCCTGCGAATCTCGACTACGACCTCTGGGCCGGCCCCGCGCCGAAGATGCCCTTCCAGCCCAACCTGCTCCACTATAACTGGCACTGGTTTTACGACTACGGGACGGGGGACATGGGGAACGACGGCGTGCACCAGATCGACGTCGCCCTCTGGGGCCTCGGGGTCGAGACTCATCCCACGAGCGTCGCGGCGATAGGCGGGAAGTACTTCTTCGACGACGACCAGCAGTTCCCCGACACACAGTACGTGGCCTTCGAGTTCGGCAGGGAGGCGCGCAAGCGCCAGCTGGTCTACGAGATGCGGATCTGGTCGCCCTACCCCCAGGAGGGCGAGGAAAACGGGAACGCCTTCTACGGGACGAAGGGCTGGATGCTCCTGGGCCGCGGCGGCTACCAGGTCTTCAACAGCAAGAACGAGGTCATCGACACCGTGAAAGGGAAG
>JAHFOZ010000392.1:4074-5232 GCA_023261405.1 Planctomycetota bacterium | reverse complement strand
CGAACGGTAACATCTCGCGCAACACGGGGCTTGCGGCGCCCGGGCCGCTCCGCGGCCGGCGCCGCCGCGGCTTTGCCTCCGGCTCATGGCGGACGGCTCCGATGACTCGAGCAATCCCTGTGAGGATAGCGTGTCCCTTGATGGGGGCGTCGGCCCTGGGTATGATTCCAGCAGTTCGCCTGCAGCCCCGGGACCGAGGCCGGCCGCGCCTGCGGGTGACCCGATGATGAAGGCTTTCCGGAAGCCCCGCCCTTCCCCGAAGCTGCCGTTCTTCACGGCCCTGCTGATCGTCGCCCTGCCCTCCCTCCCCTGCTTCTCCGGCGACTTCGACGACCCGGCCTGGCGCCGCACGGTCGGGAAGTTCTGCCTGGACTGCCACGGGGCGGAGGCCCCCAAGGCGAAACTCAATCTCGAGGCCATCCTTCCGAACGACCCGGCCCTTCATGCCCCGGTGTGGGAGAAGGTGGTCCGCCGGCTGCGCACGCGACAGATGCCTCCGCCCGGGAAGAAGCGTCCCGAGGAGGGCGAGTACGCAGAGACGCTCTCCGGCCTCGAGACGGCGCTCGACGCCGCGGCCCGCGCGCGGCCGGACCCCGGACGCACGGACACGATCCGGCGCCTCACGCGCATGGAGTACCAGAACGCGGTCCGGGATCTCCTGGAGATCGACATCGACGCGGCGTCGCTGCTGCCCCCGGACGAGTCGGTCCACGGGTTCGACAGCGCGACGGCCGGCACGCTCTCACCGACGCTGCTGGAGCGCACCCTCACGGCCGCGCAGAAGATCAGCCGCCTGGCTGTCGGCGCCGCGGGCCGCTCCCCGGGCGGGGACACGTTCCGCATCCCCCCGGACCTGACACAGGAGGAGCGCATGGAGGGATTGCCCCTGGGCACCCGGGGCGGAACCCTCATCCGATACACGTTCCCGCAGGACGGCGACTACGACATCGCCATCCGCCTCATGCGCGACCGGGACGAGCATGTCGAAGGCCTCACGGAGGCGCATGACCTCGAGGTGCTGCTCGACCGCACGAAGGTCAGGCAGTTCACGGTCTCTCCGCCCCGGGGCGACGCCACCGGACATGCGCGGGTCGACGCCCCCCTGAACGTCCGCATCCCCGTGAACGCCGGCCCCCACGATCTGGGCCTGACGTTCGT
>JAHFOZ010000392.1:0-4064 GCA_023261405.1 Planctomycetota bacterium | reverse complement strand
GTTCGTGAAGATGCCGTCCTCGCTGATCGAGACGCTGCGCCAGCCCTACGACGCGCACTTCAACACGCACCGGCATCCGCGCCTCTCGCCCGCCGTGTACCAGGTGTCCATCACCGGCCCCTACGACGCCCGCGGTCCCGGCGACTCCCCGAGCCGCCGCCGCATCTTCCGGGCCGCTCCGAAGACGCCCGACGAGGAGGAGCCCTGCGCCCGGACGATCCTTCGGCCGCTCCTCCGCCGCGCCTGGCGCCGCCCGGCCACGGACGCGGATCTCGACCGCATCATGGAGGTCTACCGGAACGCGCGGAAGGGATCGAGTTTCGACGCCGGCATCGAGGCGGCGTTGAGCGCCCTCCTGGTGAGCCACGAATTCCTGTTCCGGGTGCTGCACGATCCCGCCGGCCTGGAGCCGCGGACGGCGTACGGCCTCTCCGACATCGACCTGGCCTCGCGCCTCTCCTTCTTCATCTGGAGCAGCATCCCTGACGACGAGTTGCTCGACCTTGCGGAGCGCGGGGAGCTCGGGCGGCCGGAGGCGCTGGAGCGGCAGGCCCGCCGGATGCTCGCGGACCCGCGCGCCCGGACGCTCGCGACCTCCTTCGCCGCACAGTGGCTGCAGCTCCGGAACCTCGAGGCCGCCGTCCCGGACCGCCGGCTCTTCCCCGACTTTGACGACAATCTGCGGCAGGCCCTGCGCGGCGAAATGGAATTGACGTTCGAGGAGATCCTGCGCGAGGACCGGAGCGTCCTGGATCTCCTCCGACCCGGCCACACCTTCCTGAACGAACGCCTTGCGAAGCACTACGGCATCCCTCACCTGTACGGAACGCACTTCAGGCGCGTCGAACCCAGCCCGCGAGGCGGCCTGCTGCGTTCCGGGGCCGTGCTGACCGTGACCTCCTACGCCACGCGCACGTCCCCCGTCCTCCGCGGCAAGTGGGTCCTCGAGAGCCTGATCGGCACCCCGCCGCCCCCTCCTCCGCCGGACGTGCCGGCGCTGGAGGACAATGCCGTCTCCGCGGGCCTGCCGGTCCGCGAGCGGCTCCGGAAGCACCGGGCGAACCCCGCCTGCGCGAGCTGCCACGACACGATCGACCCCGCCGGCTTCGCCCTCGAGAACTTCGACGCCGTAGGCCGCTGGCGCGACAGCGAGGCGGACCGGCCCGTGGACACATCGGGTGGGCTGCCGGACGGGAGCGCGTTCGAAGGCGTTGCCGGCCTGGAGGCCTCCCTCCTCCGGCGACCGGAAGTCTTCGTGACCACGCTCACGGAGAAGCTCCTCACGTTCGCCCTGGGCCGGGGAATGGATCTTGCGGACGGTGCAGCGGTACGCCAGATCGTGCGCGGCGCCCGCGACCAGGACGACCGGCTTTCCGCGATCGTGTGCGGCATCGTGAAGAGTGTCCCCTTCAGAATGAGGCGCACCCCATGAGCCAATTCATCACCCGGAAGGCCCTTTCCCGCCGCGCGCTGCTGCGGGGAGGCGGCGCCGCCCTCGCCCTGCCCTTCCTCGACGCCATGGCGCCGGCGCTCACCCCGGCTGCGAAGCCCGCGCGCCGCCTCGGCTTCGTGTTCATCGCCATGGGCGCCGACCTCTCCCGCTGGACCCCGCCCGGGAGTGGCAAGCTCGAGACGCTCTCCCCCATCCTGGCCCCGCTGGAGCCGGTCCGGAAGCACGTCTGCGTCGTCACCAACACCGAGCTTGCGAACGCCTACCCAGGCACCCACGCGACCTCGAACTCCGCCTTCCTCAGCGCCGCGCGCGCCAGACACACGGAGAGCTCCGACTACCGCCTCGCCACGACCGTGGACCAGATCGCCGCGAAGGAGATCGGCCGCGAAACCCGGCTGCCGTCCCTTGAGCTGGCGATGGACCTCTTGCAGACCATCGGCCAATGCGACAACGGCTACGCCTGCGTGTACCAGAACAACCTCTCGTGGTCCTCGCCCACCACGCCGCTGCCCGCCGAGGCGCACCCGCGTCTCGTCTTCGAGAAGCTCTTCGGCGAGGGCGGCAGCCTCGAGGACCGCCGGGCCGCTCTGCGCAAGCGCGCGAGCCTGCTCGACTTCGTCAAGGAGGACGTCCGGCGCCTGGAGGGATCGCTCGGGCCGTCGGACCGCGCGAAGGTGGGCCAGTACCTCGAGGCCGTCCGCGAGGTGGAGCGTCGCATCCAGAAGGCGGAGGCGGAAGTCGGGGAGAAACCCCTGCCCGACCTCGAGCGCCCTCTCGGCGTCCCCGCCGCCTATGCGGACCACGCGCGCCTCATGTTCGACCTCCAGGCGCTCGCCTTCCAGGGCGACGTCACGCGCGTCATCACGTTCCAGCTCGCGCGCGAGACGAGCAACCGCACCTATCCCGAGATCGGGGTGCCCGACCCCCATCACCCTCTCTCGCACCACGGGAATGACCCGGCGAAGATCGAGCGCATGTCCCGGATCAACCGCTTCCACGTCTCGCTGTTCGGCGAGTTCATCCGCAAGCTCGCGGAGACCCCCGACGGGGACGGGTCCGTCCTCGACCATGCGTCGATCCTGTACGGCAGCGGCATGGGGAATCCCAACGTCCACGATCATATCAATCTTCCGATCCTGGTGGCCGGGACCGCCGCCGGGGGGCTGCGCGGAGGGACCCACCTCCGATACGAAAAGCCGATGCCCCTCGCCAACGTGCACCTGACGCTGCTCGACAAGGCCGGCGTGCGCCTCGACCGCTTCGCCGACAGCACCGGCACCGTGGACGGCCTGTTCGAGCCGGCGGGAAAATGATGAGCCTCGCCTTCCTGCTTCTGACGCTCGCGCCGCAAGAAGCGCCACTCTCGGACGCCGCCGAACGCGCGGACTGGCCCCACGTACGCAGCCTCCTCGAGAAGGGGGCCGACCCGAAGCCGGCCCAGGCGGACGGCATGACCGCGCTCCACTGGGCGGTCCAGCACGACAATCCCGGGATCGCGGGCGCGCTGCTGGAGGCCGGCGCGAAGGCGGGGGCCGTCAACCGATACGGGTTCGCGCCGCTCTCGCTGGCCTGCGTCAACGGCAGCGAGGCCCTGGTGACCCTGCTGCTCGAAAAGGGCGCCGACGCGAACACGACGCTCCCGGGCGGGGAGACGGCGCTCCTGACCGCCTCGCGGACGGGCCGGGTCGGCCCGGTGAAGGCGCTGCTGGCATGCGGCGCGAAAGTGGACGCCAGGGACAGGAAGGAGCAGACGGCGCTCATGTGGGCGGCCGCCGACGGCCACGCGGACGTTGTGGACCTGCTCCTCAAGGCCGGCGCGGAGGCGCACGCGACCCTCAAGTCCGGTTTCACTCCGCTCCTTTTCGCGGCCCGGAACGGACGCATCGACGTGGTCCGGGTGCTGTTGAAGGCGGGCGCGGACCCCAGGGAGGCCATCGGGACGAAGGTCGGCGGCCGGGGGATGGCGCGGAGCGGGACGAGCGCGCTC
This sequence comes from Planctomycetota bacterium, assembly GCA_023261405.1. GTDB lineage: Bacteria > Planctomycetota > MHYJ01 > MHYJ01 > JACPRB01 > JACQFK01. Next base: position 624 of record JAHFOZ010000392.1, on the reverse strand, counting down.
ATCCTGGCCGTCGAGAACGGCCACTTCGAACTCGCCCTGGAGCTGGTCAAGGCGGGGGCGGATCCGAACGACCAGCGCTCCCGCTTCGCCCCCCTCCACACGCTCACCTGGGTCCGCAAGCCCCATCGGGGCGACGACGAGGACGGGCAGCCGGCGCCGGCGGGCTCGGGCCGGGTGAGCAGCCTCCAGTTCGCGCGGGAGCTGGTCAAGCGCGGCGCCGACGTGAACCTCCCGCTCGCCGTCGGTGAGTCCGGGCGCGGGAAGCTCTCGACGGAGTCCGCCACGCCCCTCCTCCTCGCAGCCCGGCGCGCCGACCTGCCTTACCTGACCCTGCTCGTCGAGCTCGGGGCGGACCCCCTGAAGCCGAACAAGGACGGATGCACGCCGCTCATGGCGGCGGCCGGCATCGGCACCCTGGCGCCCACCGAGGAGGCCGGCACGGAGGACGAGTCGATCGAGGCCGTCCGGTATCTGCTGGCGGCCGGAGCCGACGTGAACGCCGTGGACCAGAACGGCGAGACCGCCATGCACGGCGCCGCGTACAAGAGCCTCCCGCGGATGGTGCGCTTTCTGGCCGGCCACGGCGCGAAACTCGAGACCTGGAACCGCAAGGACAAGTACGGG
>JAHFOZ010000391.1 GCA_023261405.1 Planctomycetota bacterium | reverse complement strand
CGCCGCGGTCGCGGGCATCATGTACGCCATCCACATTAGCCGGGACAATCCCGAGGAGATCCGGACGCAGTGCTCGAAGGAGGTCCAGGACTTCCTGAAGATCCCCGTTGACTCTGCGGCGAAGCGCTACGAGAAGGCGCGGTCCATCCTGGACAACGAGAAGTTCAAGATCTACGCCATCAGCGCCATGAGTGAGATCAAGAAAGTGGAGAACAAGCTCAAGGAGGCGGCCGAAGCGGAAAACCAGGCCCGGGCTGAGGCCACCGCATTCATCTCCAAGTACACCAAGGCCAAGGAGAATGCCGAGGCCTTCGACAAGCAGGCCGAGAGCCTCTACGACGAGCTCAAGCCCCTCAAGGACAAGTACATCGCCACCAGCTACGCCAAACAGCTCACCGAGATTTTCGATGCCCTCCAGAAGCATCTTGAGACCCGGACCAAGGACAACTGGGAGAAGCACTGGGTGAAGCTCACCGCCGACGTCCGCGAGACCGGCGAGGGCAACGGCGACTTCGTCAAGGCCGTGGCCCTCCTGGATGAGTACGGCGCCAAGTGGAACGAGAAGGAGACCGAGCCGCTGTTCAAGAAGATGAAGGAACTGCGCGAGTCCCTCCCCCGCAAGGCGGAGAGCTGCGTGGACAAGAAGAACAAGGCGGCCCAGGAGCATATCAAGGACGGCAAGAAGGACGAGGCGATCCGGCTCCTCGAAGCCGCCCGCCCCGGGCTCAAGGGGTTCCCCACGGCGGAGAAGAAGCTCGAGGGGTTCATCAAGGGCCTGGCCGAGAAGAAATAGCGGAAGAAAGCGGGGGTTGAGTTATGGACCGAGGAGCCACGCGCAAGACCCAGCAGGGGTCCAAAGGCACCTCCCGCGTCACCCGCGGCGGGGCCGCCGGGGGCGGCGGCGGGACCTCCCGGCGCGACCGCGCCCAGCAGCAGGAGGGTCCCCCCTATCCGCAGCAGCCCAAGAAGGATCAGAGCTCGCTCTACATCGGCGCCGGGGTCGGCGCGGTGCTCATCCTCATCCTCGTGGCCGCGATGGCCGGCGGGGGCGGGGGCGGCGGGCACGCGAAGAACGCGGAGGCCCGGCTCACCAAGACCATGAACTCGGCCTATGAGCACTACCGCCAGCGGAACTTCTCCCAGGCCCTCCAGGTGCTTGAGGAGGCGCTCTCTGACCCCGCATTCCGCGGCCTCCCCAAGCTCAAGGATGCCCAGACCCTCGCCACCGAGGTCCGCAGCTACGTGAACGCCGAGCGCGATGCCGCATCGAAGCTCGCCGATCTGAAGGCCCGCGTCGAGAAGTCCAAGGCCGACCAGACCGCCATGAAGAAGGCCCCCGAGTTCTGGGGCGAGGTCCAGGCCCTCCTGACCCAATACGGCGGCACCTCCTCCGGGCAGGAGCTCCGCGGCATCCGGGAGGACCTCCGGCGCTGGATCAGCACCGAGTCGCAGGCCGGCTGGCAGAACGACTATAACCGCACCAAGAGCCGCATCGAGTCGAGCTGCCTGGCCGTGGGCAAGTACAGCCAGGCCGCCCGCGAGTGGCGCCACTTCGAGGAGAGCTTCACCGACCCGCTGCTCAAGAGCCGCATCGAGCAGGAGCTCCGCACCATCGACAAGCTCTCGGTCGACGGCGCCAACAAGCTCATCGCCTCGGCGGGGGCCGGGGCCGAGGGACGCGAGTCGCTCGAGCGGGCGCTCAACGACTACGGCGGCACCGAGGGCCAGCAGGTCATCAAGAAGCACCTGGCGTCCTTGAAGTAGGACAGGAAAGGGGATCCCCATGACGAAGACGTTCCTCGCCGCGGCGGCCCTCCTGGGGCTCGTCCCGCAGGCCACGCCCGACGTCGTCAAGCTCAAGAGCGGAGTCGACGTGAAGTGCAAGATCACGCGGCTCGCCGCCGGCTCGGTCACCTACACCGACGCCGCGGGGAAGGCCGTCACCGCCAAGAGCGAGGATGTCAACGACGTCATGCTGGGCGACCCGCCCCCCAGCCTCGCCAAGGCCAACCAGGCCGTCTCCGAAAGCAAGGCCGACAAGGCCGCCAACCTCTTCGAGGAGGCGCTCAAGGAGATTTCGGGCGGAAAGGCGCGTGACCTCCACCGCCAGTACGTCTACTTCCAGTGGGCGCAGGGGCTCAACGTGAAGGGCGACTCCAAGCCCGCCCTCTCCAAGCTGGAGCAGCTCCGGAAGGAGTGCGGCGACTGCCGCCTCCGCCCCGTTTCCTACCAGTGGGGGCTCGAGCTCGCCAGGAAGAAGGAGCCCGCCCTCGTCGAGGGCCTCCTCAACGAGATGAAGAGCGAGCCCGACCCGCTCGGCGGCGAGGCCGGGCTGGAGCTGGCCAAGCTCAAGTATGAGAAGGGCGACTACAGCGGGGCGGCCGGCGATTTCGGCCGCCTGGGCGTCAGCGCCACCGCCTCCTACGCCCCCATGGCCCGTCTCTGGCAGATGCGCTGCCTCCGTGGCGACAAGAAGTTCGACGAGCTCGACCAGGCCGCCGCCCGCGTGATGGGCGACAAGGCCGGCTCCTCCCCCGCCCTCCTCCAGTGCGCCGCCGCCACCGTGGCCGAATCGCTCCTCCGCAAGGCCGGGGCCGACAAGGCCAAGATCCGCGACGCCATGCTCGCCGCCGCACAGGCCGTGGCCGTGGGCCCCCCGGGCGGGAAGGACGAGGGGGAGGACTATGCCATCGCCCTCGTCGTCTCCGCCCGCTGCTGCCGCCTCCTCTCGGAGGGGACGGAGAAGGCCGAGTCCAAGCAGGAGTACAAGACCCGGGCGATCACCTACTGCAAGGAGGTCACCAGCTTCTACCGCGGCACCCGCTGGGCGGCCGAGGCGCAGAAGGAGCTCGTGACCCTGGGCGCGACCGACGAGAAGCCCAAGGACGCCGGCGAGCCCGGAAAGCCCCCCCCGCCGGGCAAGGCCCCCGGCAAGTCGTCCAACTAGCGGAGGTTCCCCCTGACGAACGAAGCGTCCCCCTCCGAGCCTGCCGCGCCGAAACCGGGAGACTCGAAGCCCCCCCGGCCCCCCCGCATGCGGGCCCCGGCCTCCGCCCCCCCGTCGCCCCAGGCGGGCGAAGGCAGCAAGATCAAGAAACACCTCGTCATCGGCATCCTGAGTTCCTGCTTCGTCCTCATGGTGCTCATCGGCGTGAAGGTCTACAGGATCCTGGTGCAGAAGGACATCGTCCAGATCAACGTGGCGGACGAATGGAAGTCCGCCTTCGACACCGCCGAGACCGCCAGCAAGGACATCTTGCGGGTCGAGTTCAAGATGTGGACCCAGGAGAAGGCGGCGCTCACGAAGGAGGACCTCGACCTCATCAAGGCCAAGCTGGACGAGATGCGCAAGACGGAACAGACGCTCCGGGGTCTCATGGACCGCCTTCACGAGAAACAGAAGATGGACAGCCAGGAGTGGCAGGACATCCCGCCGAAACTGACCCGGGTGAAGCTCTGGATCCTCGACGCGGACGACCTCCTCGAGTCCAAGGCGCCCGACTACGGCGGCTACTTCATCCCCATGAACCGCACCGTCGAGGCCTCCCGCAAGGCGCGCAAGGACCTCCTTGAGATGGAGCAGGCGAAGGCTGAACTCGGGGCGGCCACCAACGCCGAGGAGAAGGACAAGGCCGCCAAGAAGGTCCGCCAGATCGAGATGACGCTCAAGGGGCTGCAGGAGAAGTTCGGCAAGATCGAGGACTACCTCAAAGACGGCCTCGCGAAGGACAGCCTGGACCCGCGCCAGCTCCCCGACATCGAGGTGATGCGCGAGGAGGCGAACCTGGTGGGGATGGCGATCAAGCAGTCCCTCACGCTGAGGGCGCTGCTGCAGAACTGACGATCACGCGCGCGGGGGCGCGCCGGGAGGGCCGGGATGGGGCCCGGTCTCCCGCCTGGGCGAGCCGGGAAAAGGAGAATGGCCATGGCGAATGCGTGTCCGGAATGTTCCAGCCCGCTTCCGCTCCGGGCCTGGAAGTGCGAGAAATGCGGCCTCGAGCTGGAGCGTCCCGCCCCGCCCCCGCCGCAGAAGGTGAGCGACGGCGCCCAGTACGCCATCATCGGGGGCGTCATCGTGGCGATCGTGGCGGTGCTGCTGATCCTCTCGAGCGCCATGGGCAGCACCAAGACCTGCCAGGACTGCCGGGGCAAGGGCAGCGTCACGTGCCTGCTCTGCAAGGACGGGGTCAACAAGTGCCTCCTCTGCAAGGGGACGGGCAACGATCCCCAGACCTTCTCCACGTGCATGCGCTGCAACGGGTCGGGCCGGAGCGCCGTCTGCGAGCGCTGCCGGGGCACGCCCAAGAAGACCTGCCCCTCCTGCGGCGGCGCGGGCAAGCGGTAGGCGCGGGGCTGACCTGAGCGGCCCGCAGGCGAGTCGAAGGGTTTTGCGGCGCGCGCGGGGGCGGTGAATTCGTCCCGCCCCCTGTGGTAGACTGGCGGGCGGACCATGCCTGACTTCCGACAGCAGCGCCCCTCCTCCGCCGGAAATCCGCCGCCCAGCTTCCCCAAGCGCGAGGGGATCTGGTGGAGCCGTCCGCTCCGCACGGCGGGCCAGCGGCTGGCCCTCCGCTTCTATCTCCTTCTGGCGGCGATCTTCCTCCCCGCCTTCTTCACCGCCTATGTCTCGCTGCTCCGGACCCTGGAGTCCATCCACGCCGCAGAGATCGAGGAGTCCTTCCGTGGCGCCTCCTTCCGTCTCTCCGACTGGCTGGATCCCCACCTCCGGCCCGACCCCGCCGCCAGGACCCCCCGGGAGCTCAACGACATGCCCCCCTCCGAGCGGGAAAGGCTGGCCCGCGAGCTCCGCCGGGTCTGCGAGGAGCCGGGAGCCTTCGAGAGCATCTCCGTTTTCGCCCCCCCCCTCGACCGCGACCCCAACCTGCGCCTCCTCGCCTCGCACGGACCCCCCGCCGCGGGCGGACCCTTTCAGCAGGACCGCGACGCCCTCGCCCAGGGACGCGCGCAGGCCCTGGATTTCGTCTCCGGGGACGTGCCCCTCCGCGTGGCCTGCATCCCCCTGCTGCAGGACGGCCAGCCCCGCGGCGTCCTCCACCTCGTCCTCCAGCCCCGCAAGGTCGGGATCGGCGGCTCCATTCCGGCCCTTCGCATGGGGCTCCTCCTCGGGGCGGCGGGCATCCTCGTCCTTCTCGGGGTGGGCACCGGCTTCTTCTTCCGCTTCACCGTGGGCCGGCCCATCACGCGGCTCATCGAAGCCATGAAACGCGCCACGGAGGG
>JAHFOZ010000390.1:4018-5240 GCA_023261405.1 Planctomycetota bacterium | reverse complement strand
GCCGCGCGCGATTCGGGTTTCGCCGCGAGCGCGTCGACGGCCTTCCAGCCCTCCGCGCGCAGCCGCGCCGCCGGGTCATCCTGAAGGAGCAGGGACAGCAGCAGCGCCATCAACTGGATTATAGTCGATGTCACCCGCGGAAGAGGTAGTAGCTCACGAAGGCGGCGCCCGCGCGCATAAAAAAAAGCCCCGGCCGTTTCCGGCCGGGGCTCTCTTGAATCGCGGGGATGGATTCTAGAACTCGTCCCCCATGCCTTCCCCGCCGCCCTTCGGGGCTTCCTTCTTCTCGGGGATCTCGCTGATGAGGGCGTCGGTCGTGAGGAGGAGGGAGGCCACGCTCGCGGCGTTCTGGAGCGCGCTGCGGACCACCTTCGTCGGGTCGATCACGCCGAACTTGATCATGTCACCGTACTCCAGGGTCTCGGCGTTGAAGCCGAAGTTGGAGTCCTTGGCGTCGCGGACCCTGTCGATGACGATGGCGCCGTCCACGCCGGAGTTGGAGGCGATCTGCTTGATGGGGGCCTCGACGGCGCGGCGGACGATGTCCACGCCGGTCTTCTCGTCGTCGTTGGCGGTCTTCACCTTGTCGAGCACCTTGGCCGCGCGGATGAGGGCCACGCCGCCGCCGGGCTGGATGCCTTCCTCGACCGCGGCGCGGGTGGCATGGAGGGCGTCCTCGACGCGGAGCTTGCGCTCCTTCATCTCGATCTCGGTGGCGGCGCAGACGTTGATCTGCGCGACGCCGCCGGCGAGCTTGGCGAGGCGTTCCTGGAGCTTTTCCTTGTCGTAGTCGGAGGTGGTGCCCTCGATCTCCTTGCGGATCTGGCCGATGCGGCCCTGGATGGCCTTGGTGTCGCCGGCGCCCTCGATGATCGTGGTGTTCTCCTTCTCGACGACGATCTTCTTCGCGCGGCCGAGGAGGGAGATGTCGATCTTCTCGAGCTCGATGCCGAGGTCCTCGAAGATGGCCTTGCCGCCGGTGAGGACGGCGATGTCCTCCATCATGGCCTTGCGGCGGTCGCCGTAGCCGGGGGCTTTCACGGCGCAGATCGCGAGGGTCCCGCGGAGCTTGTTGACCACGAGGGTGGCGAGCGCGTCGCCCTCGATGTCCTCGGAGATGATGAGGAGCGGCTTCCCGGTCTTGGCGATCTTCTCGAGCAGCGGAATGAGGTCCTTCACCGCCGAGATCTTCTTCTCGTGAATGAGGATGTAGCAATCCTTG
>JAHFOZ010000390.1:0-4008 GCA_023261405.1 Planctomycetota bacterium | reverse complement strand
TAGCCCTTGTCGAACTGCAAGCCCTCGACCCACTCGACGTGGGTCTCGAGGCCCTTGCCCTCCTCTACCGTGATGACGCCGTCCTTGCCCACCTTGCCCATGGCCTCGGCGAGCATCTTGCCGACGTCGCCGTCGCCGCCGGCGGCGATGGTGCCGACGTTGCGGACCTCGGAGATGTCGTCCAGGCGGACGGGCTTGGAGAGCTTCTTGAGCTCGGCCACGACGGCCTCGATGGCCTTGTCGATGCCGCGCTTGAGGGCGATGGGATTGGCGCCGGCGGTTACGTTCTTGAGGCCCTCCTCGTAGATCGCTTCCGCGAGCACGGTGGCGGTCGTCGTGCCGTCGCCGGCGACGTCGTTGGTCTTGGAGGCGACCTCCTTCACCATCTGGGCGCCCATGTTCTCGTAGGGGTCCTTGAGCTCGATCTCCTTGGCGACGGTGACGCCGTCCACGGAGACGACGGGCGAGCCCCACTTCTTCTCGAGGAGCACGGCGCGGCCGCGGGGGCCGAGCGTGACCTTGACCGCGCGGGCGAGTTGCTTCACGCCGCGGCGCATCGCCTCGCGGGCTTCCTGGTCGAATACGATTCTCTTGGCAGCCATGGATTCTCCTCTTAATTACTTGCCTTACTTGCTCAGGACGGCAAGGATCTCGTTCTCGTTGAGGATCAGGTATTCCTTGTTGTCCACCTTGATCTCGGTACCCGCATACCCTCCGAAGAGGATCTTGTCGCCCTTCTTGACCTCGAGCGCCTTGACCTCGCCGTTGTCGAGGACGCGGCCGGGGCCCACGGCGATGACGGTGCCCTGCTTGGGCTTGTCCTTGGCGGTGTCCGGGAGCACGATGCCGCCGGAGGTTTTCTCCTCCGCCTCGCTGCGCTCCACAACCACTTTGTCCCGCAAAGGCTTCAGCGACGTTGATGCCATATCCATAACCTCCAGTCATTGAGGGGACTCTACTCCGGGATGAAGCGCAAAAGGTATGCCACGCCGAGCCCCTCTTGTCAAGCCTAAGTAGCCTTCTCCCAAAGGGTTATACGGGCCCCTCAGCCGCCCCCTCCCCCACCTGTTCCAATGACAGGCCGGTGGTTGTCACCTTGGCGTCCGCCGGCCATAAAACGGACGGAGTGTTTTATGGCTAGTAGAGCATGAAGTAGATGACCACGCCCGTGACCGAGACGTAGAGCCAGAGGGGGAGGGTCCAGCGGGCGAGGCCTTTGTGGCGGTCGAACTGGCCGGCGAAAGCCCGGTAGAGGGTGATCCCCACCAGCGGGACGATCAGCGCCGCCAGGACCGTGTGGGTGAGGAGGATGGTTAAGTACAGGGTGCGGATCGCCCCCTGGCCCGGGTAGGGGGTTGAGCCCAGGTAGTAGTGCGCCGTCAGATAGCCCACCAGGAAGAGGCTCGAACAGGCCAGTGCCGCCAGCATGCTCGCCTTGTGCGCCCCGATGCGGCGGGCCTTGATCAGGATGAACCCCAGCAGGATGAAAAAAGTCGCCCCGGCGTTCAGGTTCATGTTCAGGAAGGGGAAGCGGTGGACCGGCAGGGTCCGTTCGGCCAGCGCCGCCTGCAGCGCCCGGTCCAGGGCCGCCATCCCCGCGGGGTCCGAAGTCGAGTAGGTCCCCCGTATCCTCCCGTAGCGGTCCACCAGGGCGAAGCGGTCGCTGTGGATGATCGGCTCCTTGGGGTCCGATCCCGGCGCCATGCTCAGCTGGAACCCGTCCTTCGCCAGGCTCTGCATCTGCTCGTAGGTCCCCGTGGCGAAGAGCCACTCGGCGGGCAGGTTCCGTGTCGTCGCGAAGCGCGCCAGCACCTCGGGCGTGTCATGGACGGGATCGACCGAGAAGGACACGTACTTCGCCGCCGGGTGCTCCTTGTGGACTTCGGACATCCGGGAGACCATGACCAGGCAGCTCCCGGCGCAGCGCGTGAAGATGAACTGCCCCACCCAGACCTCGCCGGCCAGGTCGCGCCGCGTCAGGGGCTTCCCGCCGCGCTCGACCAGCGCGAAATCCGGGACTCGCCGCTGCGGCGAGCCGCGCAGGAAGTAGCCCACGAGCGCCGCCGTCGCGCAGGCCCCCATCACGACGAAGAGGCCCCAGAGCAGTTTCTCTTTCACGGGGCGCCCATTATAGAGAGCCCGCCGGGCGAAGCTATTCCTTCTTCTCCTTGAGCGTGAACGAAGCGGCGGCCGCCTCCTTGGCCTTCACCTCGACGTCGGCCGTCACGGACTTGTACTTCTCGTGCCAGGCCTCGAGCGTGTACTTGCCGGGCGGGAGCCCCTTGATGTCGAACCGGCCGGCCGCGTCCGTCACGGCGAAGTAGGGATGGTCCAGGACGCCCACCCACGCGCTCATCCAGGGATGGATGTTGCACATCACCTTGACCATGACCTCCCGATTGGCCAGCTTCCGCTCGTCCTGCTGCCCGGGCTTCTGGGCGGTGTTCCACTCGGGATTGGCGAAGGGCACTCCGTGGACATTGTGGCCCAGATCATCGCTGTTGCGCAGCAGGAGCGGCTGCCCCGCCATCAGGCCCAGGACGTGGGGGACGTAGCGGCATCCCGTCTGGTCGAGGAGCACGGGCTGCGCGGGGACCGGGTAGGTCGCCCCTCCGGGAAGCCCCGCCTTGACGTGCACGAAGGCGTACTGCACGTTGTTCTGCGCGTCCACGACGATCTCGTCCGAGAGAAGGCCCTCGGGATGCTTCGCCGCACAGTTGGGGTCCGCGGGCAGGCCCTTCACAAACGGTCTCCTGACGGCCGCCTCCAGCTTCACCGTCCCGATGACCGAGCCGGTCTCGCCGGCAGGGGCCGCCACGGCAGGGGCGGGATCGGGTTTCTTGACCTCCGACGAGGCCGAGACCGGGGCGGGCGGCGGCGGAACCGGGGTCGGCGGCTTGGGGCCGCTGTCGCAGCCGGCCAGGATGAGCAGCGCGGGGATCCACAGATTCATTCTCACGAGTTTCTCCCTCTACTCATTACGGTCCTTGAGCGGGAAATCCACGCTCACGGGGTCCTTTCCCTTCACCTCGATCTCGCGCGACGTGCCGCGATACGCCTCGTGCCACACCTCGAGCGAGTACCTCCCGGGCGGCAACCCCCTGATCTCGAACCTCCCCTCGGCATCCGTCACCGCGAAGAAGGGATGGTCCACCGCCGCGACCCACGCGGCCATCCAGGGATGTCAGCTGTCCTGGATCTTGAAGATCTCCTCGTGCTCCATCCGGTGCGATGCTTCCATCCCCCTTTTCGGGAGACTCACGCTGAACTCCCGGTTCTTGAAAGGAAGTCCATGCACCTGGTACGGGTGTTCATCCATGTTCACAAAGCAGAGTTCCTGCCCTACCCGCACGCCCAGCACCCGCGGCTCGAACCGGTGCCCCTTGACCTCGAGCCGGCCGGCCTCCTTCGGGACCTCGAACCGCTTCCCCCCAAGCCCCCTTGTCACCCGGACCACGGCCCAGCGCAGCCCACCCGCCACGTCCACGACCACGTCTTCCCGGGTCTTCGGAAGGGGGATGGCCTCGCATCCGGGCTTGGGAGCGATCTTCAACGCCCTCTCCCTTGGACGCTCCCCCTCGAGCGTCACGCGGCCGCGCACGACTGTCCCGGCGGGGGCCGCCGCCTGCAGTCCGACCACGAGCATCAGGGCCGCCAGCATCCTAACCATGGGAGACTTTCAGCAATCCGTCGGCCCCTCAACCCCGGGGGCAATCCGCTTCCCTTGTGACATTCTGTCCTGTCGGGGACAGAAAAGAAACGACCCCGATCCCTGGGAGGGGAGCGGGGCCGTTCCGGGAATCCTGCCGGTGGACTACTCCTTCTTGTCCTTGAGCACGAAGTCGGCCTTGTTGTCGCCGGCCTTCACCTCGATTTCCTGCATCACCGACTTGTACTTCTCCTGCCAGACCTCGACCGTGTACTTGCCCGGGTCGAGGCCGGAGATCTTGTACTCGCCCTTGTCGTTCGTCACCGCATGGAAGGGGTGCTTGAGCACGCCCACCCAGG
>JAHFOZ010000389.1 GCA_023261405.1 Planctomycetota bacterium | reverse complement strand
TGAACAACGTGGACGTGCGGTATGGGTTTCCCCTCAAGGGCGCGTTCGCGGACGGCGTCGCGCACGACCGGGTCGACCTCCTCGGCGTCGGCAACGAGACCGACCGCACGCTGGCCTGCTACAAGATCAACCCCCGGAGCCGCTTGCTGGAGCCTGCGGGGGCGTTCAAGAGCACCCGGACCTCCTACGGGTCATGCCTCTACCGGAGCCCGAAGACGGGGAAGTTCCACTTCTTCAACACGATCAGCTCCGGGTTCGTGGAGCAGTGGGAACTTCGCGACGACGGGAAGGGCGGCGTCGCCGGCACGAAGGTCCGCGAGTTCAACGTGGGGTCGGTGGTGGAGGGCTGCGTGGCGGACGACGTCCACGCGCGCTTCTACGTGGCGGAGGAGTCGACGGGGATCTGGAACTACGGGGCCGAGCCCGGGGACGGCGAGGCGCGCGTCCGGGTGGACCGCTGCGGCAAGGGCGGCCATCTCACGGCGGACGTGGAGGGGCTGGCGATCTACGCGTTCGGGGAGAAGGAGGGGTACCTCCTGGCCTCGAGCCAGGGGAGCGACAGCTTCACGATCTACGAGAGGACGGGGGAGAACCGGTACTTGGGGACGTTCAAGATCGTCGATGGGAAGATCGACGGCGTGAACGACACGGACGGCATCGAGGTGATGAGCGCCGCGTTGGGCCCCCTGTTCCCGAAGGGGCTCTTCGTCGCCCAGGACGGATCGAATCCCGGCGCGCACCAGAACTTCAAGCTCGTGCCCTGGGAGTCGATCGCGGAGAAGTTCACGCCCCCCTTGCGGATCGATCCGTCCTGGAGTCCGCGCCCGCCGAAGTGATCAGGGCTGGGCGGCCCGGAAGAGCGCCGAGGACGGAATGGGCTGCTTCGGCAGGTCGGGCCCCTCCCAGAAGACGTCGAGCTGCTTGCCCCCGGAGTTCTCGAAGAAGAGCAGCGTGATGGAGTGCTTGCCGGCCTTGAGCGGGATCTCGCCGGCGACCTCCTGGGGGGCGTGCAGGCCGTCGTTCGAGACCACCTCGGTCCTCCCGATGAAGAGCTTGGAGCCGTCGTCCGAGACGGTCGTGAAGATGTAATCTCCGTCCCTGGGCACCTCGATCCAGCCGCGGAAGCGCAGGCCCACCTGCTCCTGCCGTGCGCACTTGGAAAGGTCGATCGTCTCTGCCACCCCGGCGGCCGCGGGCTTGAGCGCATCGAAGTCCGGGAGCTCGGTCCACGCCCCTTCGTAGTACTCGTAGGCCAGGCCGCCCCTCACCGCCCCCGCGGGGCTCTCGGCTTCGCGAGGCTTGGGCTTCCTCGCGGGGTCGCGCTTGGCGAACGGGGGGGGCAGGGAGGCCTCGTCCACCGCCGGCTCCCCGTGGGCGGGGAGGGCCTTGGCGTCGTTCCGGGTGATGATCGGGAGACGAGGGTCGGGGGAAGGGGCTTTCCTTTTCCCGGTCAGGACGTCGGAGACGAGCTGGTCGAGCTCGGACACCGTGCCGTTGAACGTCCGGTTCATCCGGACCTCGATGTGGGTGAAGTTCCACCAGGCCTTGTCGGGAGGCGCGCCCGCGTCCCCGTAGAGCTGGAAGAAGAAGCGGCTGACGTACGCTTCCGCGCGCCGCTCCCCGTTGTAGAAGATCAACGCCGGCGCTCCGACGGCGAAGTGCTTCATGATGGCGTCGGGGTGCCAGTCCTGGCCGCAGCCGATGTTCATGCGGACTCGATCGTAGTCGCACTTTCCCTTGAGGGTCTTCGTGACCTTCATCACCGCGGTCTTGTTCTTCGGGTCGACCTTTTCGATCTCCCCCAGCGCGATGACCTCGGATTCGTTGATGACATTCTGGAGGGGATAGATCGCCTCGATGTAGGCGCCGGCGGCCGGCGCGGCCACGGCGGCGAGCAGGGCGACCGCGAGCGCTCGAGTCACTACTTGGGGGCCTCCGCCCCGGTCTTCAGCTGGAGGAGGGGCGCCCCCTCCTTGTCCACGAAGCGCGCGCAGGCGCCGGTGGGGCCGCCGCCGTTGATCACCCCCGTCATGAGGACGTTCACGCCCTTCTTGAGCGACACGGGCTTGGGGCTGCGGTCCTGGTCCTTCTCGCAGGCGCGCCCGGCCAGCACCCTCTGGACCTCCAGCCCGTTGAGCCACCAGATGGCGCCGTCATCCGATCCCGTGAGGAGGGTCGCCTCCGCGACGTCCGCCTCGGAGGTCACGTAGGACACCGCCACGCAGATGGAATTCTCCGCGGCCCCGAGGTCGAGGACGAAGTCCGTGGAATTGCCCACCTCCCAGCGGTACTCGGTCCCCGCGACCGTGGCCTTGTCGTGCTGGGCGGGCTTGAGGCCCTTCTGACCGGGGACCCATTCCTTGCCGAGCGCGGCGTTGGGGTCGGCCTCCGCCCCGCCGAGCGGGATCGGGCCCAGGACGAGCCAGCGCTGGACGAAGCCCTCGGCGTTCACGGCCTTCGCCGACGCATCCTGTTTCGCGTTCGGGTCGAACTTCCTGAAGGCCAGGGGCAGCTTCGCCTCGTCGAGAGGCTCGCCGTGGGCAGGGAGCTCCTTCACGTTCGCCTGGTCGATCGCGGGGATCCTCGCGGACGGGGCGGGTGACTTGGCCCTGCCGGCCAGGATCTTCCCGGTCAGCTCGGAGAGGTCCTTCACCGGGCCGTTGAAGGTCCGGTTCATGCGGATCTCGATGTGGGTCATGGACCACCAGGCTTTCTCGGGCGGCGCGCCGGCGTCGCCGTAGAGCTGCACGAAGAAGCGGTTCAGGTACATCTGGGACTGCCGGGCCTCGTTGTAGAACATCAGGACGGGGGCGCCTTTCACGAGGTGCCTGGGAAGAGCCTGGGGATGCCAGAACTGGCCGCCGCCATAGGTGATCTTCACCATGGGGTAGGGGTTCTTCCCCTTGAGGACCCTGCCCATCTTCACCGCGGCGATCTGCTTCGTGGCGTCATGGCTGTCCACGACGCCTTCCACGATGACCGTGGACTCGTTGAGCACGTTCTGGAGCGGGTAGACCGCCTCGACATAGGCGTCGGCCGGGAGGGTTGCGGCCAGCGCCGCGAGGATGACGATCAGGGCACGCCTCATGGTGCGTTCTCCTTGGCAGGAAGCTACTTCTTGGCCTCGAAGATGATACGGACCGGCGTCCCCTCCTTGGGGAGCGTGGCCTTGTTCCCCTTGTAGCGATGCTCGGTCTTGTTGACCACGGGGTTGGTCAGGAGCACGGTGGCGTCCCGGTGGAGGAGCCCCACCAGGTGCTTGCTCGTGAGCACGAGCAGGGAGGTGTCCTCGATCTCGGGGACGAACCCCTTCTTCGAGCCCGTGAAGAGCCACCCCACGGGTTCCATGGCCTTGCCCGTCTGCGTGTCCAGGATGAAGCTCTCGACGGGCTCCCTCTTCGCCGTCTCGCCGGCCTTCCACTCGACGCTGATGCGGACCTCCGCCCCCGTGGGAAGGCTGATCTTCCCGTTCCCGTCGTCCTGGGCGGGCACGCCCGGGGCGAGACCGATCTTCTTCAGTCCCGCGTCGAGCGCGAGGGCGTCGATGTTCGCCACGAAGAGGCTCTCGTAGGCCTTGCCACCCTTGTTCACGATGACGTACTCGATCACGCCCTTGACCTGCGGCTCCGTCTCGAGCTTCAGGGTCACGGCGCCGAACGAGATCGTGCCGGCCTTCTCGTCCACCGTGACCGGCGTCTTTGCTTCCTGGGCCCCAAGCAGCAGAGCCACGGAAAGGAGCCGCAGGCAGGTCATCGGCAGGCGGACGCTCATGGACTCTTCAAGCCTCCTCGTTCGGACACCCTTTACATATCACACGATCCGGGGCTCGTGACAGGCCACCCGAAACGCGGCGAGGGACGACAGGATCAGTGCCCCGCCGGCGGCGGGCGTTACGGGGGGGAGAGGGCCTCGAGGCAGAGCTTCAGGTAATCCTCCGGCGCCTCCCCCTTCGCGAGCGCCTCCTGGAAGGCCTCGCGCGTGCCCGCCCGGTCGCTTTTCCTCCGCGCCGCCTCGGCCCGCGGGGCGAGCTCGCGGTAGCGCTCCAGTCGGCCGGGGTCCCAGAGCATCACCGGGCCGTCCTCCGACGCGGACAGGAAGCGCCGGCCATCAGGGACGACGCTCCTCGGGCGGGGATTGAGCGGCCCCCATCCGCGTGATACCATCTCGGCCATGAGAAAAGATCCGGACGACCGGCCGTCCAACTCTTCGCCGGCCCCCGCGTTCCGCGACGTGGGCCTGGATCGCCGCGAGGCGCTCCGGCTCATGGGAGCGGCCGCGGGCGCCGCGATGGTCTCCTGCGCGGGAGGGGCGGCCGGGGGACCCTCGAGCGCGGGGTTCGATCCGGTGACGGCGCCGATGGACGAAACGTGCCACGTCGCCGCAGGTCACCGCGCGGATGTCCTCATCCGCTGGGGCGACCCGCTCTTCGCGGATGCGCCGGAGTTCAACGCCAACAACCAGTCGGCCGACGCGCAGGAGCGGCAGTTCGGATACAACAACGACTTCATCGCCTTCCTGCCCCTCCCGCGGGGCTCCAAGGAGTCGGGTCACGGGCTCCTCTGCGTGAACCACGAGTACACGAACACAAGGCTCATGTGGCCCGGATCGCCCAAGCCGCTCTCGCTCTCGCGCGGGCAGGTTGAGATCGAGCTGGCCGCGCACGGACACTGCGTTCTCGAGATCCGGAAGGAAGGCGGTCGCTGGGGCGTGGTGACCGACAGCCCGTACGCGCGCCGCATCAGCACCCGGTCCACGGCGATGCGCCTTTCGGGTCCGGCGGCGGGGCATGCGCGCCTGAGGACGTCCACCGACCCCGGCGGCACGGCCGTCACGGGCACGCTCAACAACTGCGCGGGCGGAACGACTCCCTGGGGCACGGTCCTGACCTCTGAGGAGAACTTCAATCTCTACTTCGGAGGCGACCCCAAGAAGCTCCCCGCCGTGCAGGCCGCCCACCTCAAGCGCTACGGCATCGAGGGGAAGCCGGAGCACGCGTGGAGCAGGTACGTGGACCGATTCAGCGTGGAGAAAGAGCCGAACGAGTCGAACCGCTTCGGCTGGATCGTGGAGATCGATCCGTATGACCCCAAGAGCGTGCCGGTGAAGCGGACGGCCCTCGGACGCGTGAAGCACGAGGGAGCGACGACCGTCGTAAACAAGGACGGCCGTCTCGTCCTCTACACGGGAGACGACCAGGTCTTCGAGTACGTCTACCGGTTCGTGAGCCAGGGAAGGTCCGACTCGGG
>JAHFOZ010000016.1:3750-22839 GCA_023261405.1 Planctomycetota bacterium | reverse complement strand
CGGTAGCTCCGGTTCCCCGCCGTCCAGGATTCCCCTTCGGGCGCCTCGAACGCCAGGCCCAGGGCTTTGGAGAGCCCTTCCCAGGCCGCCCGCCCCGGGGGCCCTCGGAACCCCGAAGGGAGCCGCGCCCCCTCCAGCTTGCCCCACTCGACGGGCCGGGCCAGCGCGTTGAGCGCGCCCAGGTCGAAGCCCCGGCCTTCCTCCAGGAGCGTGGCGACCCCCGACCTCGATCCGAGGCGGCAGAGCGCCGCTGCCGCGGCACGGCGGGTATAGGAATCGGAGTCGCGCAAGAGCCCCTCCAGCGCGGGCACGGCTTCCGTCGCCCCCGCATCCGCGAACAGGGACGGGAGATACCGGACGATGGCCGATCCTTCGAGCCCCCGCAGGAGATCCGGGACCGCGTCCTTTCCCAGGAGGCGTATCAGCGCCCGCGCCGCCTCCCGTTGCACGGACCACTGCTCATCCTCGAGAAGTCCCTTCACCGCGGCCGCCTCCGACTTCGAACCCAGCGCGCCGATGGCCTCGGCGGCGGAGTACCGCACGCCGCTGTCCTCCGAGCGCAGCAGCGTGACGATCCTTGGCGCGGCCTCCCGATAGCCCAATCCCGCCAGCGCCTCGATCGCCTCGCGTTGCACGTCCGCCTCGGGGTCCTCGAGCAGCCCCAGGAGCTTCGGGGCCGCCTCCTTCAGTCCCAGCGCGCCGGCCCCCTCCGCCGCGGCGGCGCGCACGCCCGCATCCTCGTGGCTGAGCAGGGGTAGGAATGCCCCCGCCGATTCCCGGTCCTCGAGGGCGCGGAGGGCATAGATCGCATTCCGCCGCAGGTGGGGCGCCTCTTCCTTCAACATCCGGCGGATCTCGGGCCGCCGCTCCACGGCTCCGAGGTCCCCGAGGGCACGCGCCGCGGAACGGGCGTCGCCGGGATCCTCTCCCCGGAGGATCTCCAGGAGATCGGGGATCGCCTCCCGCGCGCCGACCTCCGACAGGGCGTCCATCGCGTACATGCGCGTCAGGGCACTCGGGTCCTTCAGGTGCCGCCGGAGGACTTCCGCGCCCTCGCGGCCTTCCAGCGCCCCCAGCGCGCGGATCATCGCGTCCTCGACGTACTCGCCCTTCACGCCCAGGGCCCTGACGAGGTCGGGGACCGCCTCTCGAGCCTGCATCCGCTCCAGAGCCTGGGCCGCGGTCATCCGCGCCCAGCTCTCCTTGTCCGTCAGGAGGGCCGCGATCTTCGGGATGTACTCACGGGCGTCCAGTTCCGCGAGGGCCTCCGCAGCCGCGTAGCGGGGGAATGCCTCCGGATCGGCCAGGAGCGCCGCCAGATCGCTCGACGCCTCGCGGATGCCGAGCGCGCCCATCGCCCTCGCCGCCGCGCCGCGCACTCCATCGGATCCATCCTTCAAAAGGGATCGGATCCGGGGGGCGGCTTCCCGGGCGCGGAGTGTCCCGAGGGCCTCGACGGCCGTCCTTCGAAGATAGACATCCGGATGATCCAGGCAGCGGACGATCCCGGGAATGGCGTCCCGCACCCAGAATTGTTCCAACGAACGGATCGCGGCCGCCCGGACGCCGGCCGTGGGATCCTCGAGCTTCCGGCGTAGCGCCGGCACTGCAGCCCGGCCCTGGAGTCCGGTCAATGCTTGTATGGCCGTCTCCCGGACGACCTCGTCGGAGTCTTCCAGGAGGGGCAGGACGGCCTTCGCGCTCTCCTTCCCCCAGGGCCGTCAGCGCGACCCGGCGCGTCTCCGGCGAGGCGTGCCGGAGCAGGGGGAGGATCTGCGGCACCGTCGCCGCGGCCCGGAGTTTCACCAGGGCCCCGGCCGCCCGGAAGGCGAGGAAGATGTCCTTGTCGTCCAGGCACTTCAGGATCCTCGGGATGGACTGCTCCGAACCCACGGACCCGAGGGCCTCGACGGCGTTCCGGCGCACGGTCTCGTCCTCGTCCTCCAGCAGGCGGACGAGTTCCGGCCCCGCCTCCTTCACCTTCAGTTCGCCCAGGAGCTCCGCCGCCGCCGCTCGGATCCCCGCCGAACCGTCGCGCAGGAGGAGGATCGCCTCGGGGATCGCGGACCGGTGTTTCACGCAGCGCGCGTACATCAGCACCTGCCCCCTCTGCTCCTCCGACGCCGCGCCCCGGAGGGCGTTCGCGACCAGGGCATCCAGGGCGTCCCTCGGGGGTGCGGGCTTCCTCTCCGATTCCAGGAACTCGAGGTACGCCTCCGTCCAGGCTGCGGGATTGCCGGTGGCGAGTCGATCCACCAGGCCAGGACTGGACTTCCGGAGGGTCGCGGGAAGACTCTCCTCCAACCGGAGGACCTGGAGCAAGCCCTTGGCGCGATCGGCCACCTCCGGGTCCGCGTCGCGGGCCGCCGCCTCGAGCCCCGGTTTCGCCTTCGCCCCGAGGCCCCGGATCTTCCGCGCCGCCTCGGTCCGGTCTTCGATGCGTTCGGTCCGGAGTCCGTCGATCAGCGCGCGGATCTCCGGCGGGACCTCCTGAGACTGGAGGCATGCCAGGAACAGGCAGAGCCCGGCGGGGTTCATCGCATCCATTAGACGTCCGCACCGCGCCTGCGTCAAAGGGGCGGGCTCAGTCGATGTAGACGAACTCGCTCACGTTGAGGAGGGCGAGGCAGAAGTCCGCGGACGGCTGCGTGCGGAGGAACGCGCGGGCCGCCTCGCGCTCGCCCGGCCGGGGGTCGCGGCCCAGGGCGAGCCGGTAGGCGAGGCCCACGCGGTCCCCGGCATTTTCGATCCGGGCCGCCAGCGCGGCCGCGGTTTCGAGGGAGAACGGGGAGTTCAGCATCATGAGCGACTGCGGGGCCGTGGTCGAGCGGTCGCGTCGGGCGGCGGGGGCGTCGGCGCTCGGGCGGTCGAAGACCTCGAAGATCGGATGCCGGAGGTTGCGGCGCGCGAAGAGGTAGACGCTCCGGCGGCGGTGGTCCTCCGCGTCGGGGCTCACCTTCCACTGGTCCTTGAGGAGCGTCACCGTGATCTCGGGAGGGAGAGGCGGGACGGTCCCCGGGCCGCCGCGGCGTTCGCTCAGGCGGCCGGAGAGGGCGAGCATCGCGTCGCGGATCGCCTCGCCCTCGAGGCGCCGGCGCTCGCGCCGCCAGAGGAGCAGGTTGTCGGGGTCCTTCTCCCGCGCGCGTGCCCAGAGCAGATCGTCCGGCCCAGCGGGCCGGCTCGCGCGTCGGTAGACGGTCGAGGTCACGATCAGGCGATGCATCGCCTTCAGGCTCCACCCGAGCCGCGGCAGCTCCGCGGCCAGCCAGTCCAGGAGGAGCGGGTCGGAGGGACGCGAGCCCTGCGAGCCGAAGTCCGCGGGCGTGGCCGCGATGCCCCTCCCGAAGTGGTGCTGCCAGAGCCAGTTCGCGGCGACCCTCGTGAAGAGCGGGTGGTCGGCGCGCGCGAGCGCCTCGACGAACGCCGTGCGCCGGCCGCTCGGCGAGCCCGTCGGGTTCGCGATCCGGGGGAGTCCGGCCTCGACCGCGGGCCCCGGCTTGCGGACCTCGCCGCGGAAGTAGAGGACGTCCTCGCCCTCCTTCCCCGGCTTCTCCTTCGCGATCATGCCGAGAGGCTTGTCGCGCTCCGGGCGCACCACGTTCGAGAACACGGCTCTCAGGCGATAGAAGTCGGCGATGCTCACGGGGTCGTACTTGTGGTCGTGGCACTGGGCGCAGCCAATCGTTAGGCCCAGGAAGACCTGGCCTACGGTCGAGGCCATTTCGTTCAGCACGTTGTGGCGCCGCTCGTCCTGCGCGTTGAGGTCGGGCATGTCCGGGCCGCTCATGAGGAAGCCGGTGGCGACCGCCTCGGCGGGCTCGACCAGGTCGGCGGCCAGCTGCAGGCGGGCGAAGCGGTCGAAGGGGACGTCGGCGTTCAGCGCGGCGATCACCCAGTCGCGGTACTTCCAGGCGTCGGGGCGGAGCTTGTCGTGCTCGAAGCCGTCCGTCTCGGCGAAGCGCGCCTGGTCGAGCCAGAACTGCGCCCAGCGCTCGCCGTAGGCGGGGGAGGCGAGGAGGCGGTCCACGTGTTTCTCGTACGGATCGGGCGAAGCCAGCTCGTCTGGGGTCGGAGGCAGCCCGGTGAGGTCGAACGTGACCCGGCGGAGCAGCGTCGCGGGATCGGCTTCGGGGAGGGACTCCAGGCCCGCCTTCTCGAGCCGCGCCTGGACGAAGCGGTCGAGCGCCGTGCGGACGCGGGACTCGTCCTTCACGGCCGGCGGCTCGGGGCGCCCGAGGGCGCGGAAGGCCCAGTGATTCCGGTCCTTCTCGGTGAGCGCGGGCTCGACGTACTTCCGCGACTCCTGCGGGGCGGCGCCGAGAAGCAGGAGGGCGAGCGCCGCGCGTCTCACGCCAGGATCTCCGTGACGACGTTGCCGTGGACGTCGGTGAGGCGCTCGTCGCGGCCGTTGTGCAGGAACGTGAGGCGCTCGTGGTCGAGCCCGAGCAGGTGGAGGATCGTGGCGTGGAGGTCGTGGACGTGGACTTTCTTCTCGGCGGCGCGGAGGCCGAGTGGATCGGTGGCGCCGTGGGCGTATCCGCCCTTCACGCCGCCGCCCGCGAGGACCGTCGTGTAGCCCCAGGGGTTGTGGTCGCGTCCCGTGCCCTGCTCGCTCATGGGCATGCGGCCGAACTCGCCTCCCCAGATGACGAGCGTGTCCTCGAGGAGGCCGCGCTGCTTGAGGTCATGGAGGAGGCCCGCGACCGGCTTGTCCGTGCGCCGCGCATAGAGGGCGTGATTCTCGGCCACGTCCTTGTGGGCGTCCCAGCCCTCGGTGCCCCCGGAGTAGAGCTGGACGAAGCGCACGCCGCGCTCGATCATCCGCCGCGCCAGGAGGCAGCGCACGCCGAACTCCTGGGTCTCCTTGTCGTCGATGCCGTAGAGTTTCCGGACGTGCGCGGGCTCGCCGCGCAGGTCCACCACCTCGGGCGCGGCGGCCTGCATCCGGAAGGCGAGCTCGTAGGCCTCGATGCGCGCCGAGAGCTCATCCTCGCCGTCCCGCGCCCGGAGATGCTCGTCGTTCAGGCGGCGCACGAGATCGAGCACCGCCTCCTGCCGCGCCCCCGCCTGGGACTTTTCGGGGCTGAGGTTCAGAATGGGCGGCTCGCCCGCGCGCATCGTCGTGCCCTGGAAGGTGGCCGGAAGGTAGCCGTTCCCCCACGCGCCGGGTCCGCCCTTGGGGCCGCTCGAGGGGTCCGGAAGGACGACGTACGCGGGCATGCTGCGGTTCTCGGTGCCGAGACCATACGCCGCCCAGCTTCCCAGGCTCGGCCGGCCCATGAAGACCGACCCGGTGTTCATCTGGTAGACCGACTGCGGGTGGTTCACGCTGTCGCCATGGCAGCTGCGGATGACGCAGAGCTCGTCCGCGCACTCCGCCATGTGGGGGAGGAAGTCGCTGATCTCGAGCCCCGACTGGCCGCGCGCCCGGAAGGGGCGCACGGGCGCGAGGAGCGGGTTCTTCGCCACGTCGCGCCGGGTCATGACCGGGCCGAAGCTCACGGGGAGCGGCCGGCCCGCGTGCTTCACGAGCTCGGGTTTCGGGTCCCAGAGGTCCATGTGGCTCGGCCCGCCGTGCATGAAGAGGTGGATCACGCGCTTCGCGCGCGGCGCGAAGTGAGGGGCCCTGGGTCGGAGCGAGCCGCCGCCTCCGGCCGCCGCGGCCTGGGCGTCGGACTCCAGCAGCTGTGCCAGGGCCAGGAGCCCGAACCCGCCGCCCGCTTGCGCGAGGAACTCGCGGCGCCCGCAACACCGGGGGGAATCGTTCATGGGGACTCCTATGAAACAAGTCCGACTCCGCACAGGTTGTGCCCGCGGCCCGGCGCGGGGATGCCTCTCCTCGATTTTGTCGGAATAAACCATCCGGAGGGGGGTCGAATGGGAACCGGATCGTGTCGGGAATTCCCTCGGGCTGGATTTCAGGAGGATTGGTCATGATGACGTTTGTGGCGGTTGGAGCGGTGCTCGCCCTGGCGCAGGCCCAGGACGACCCCGTGGAGCAGAGGGTCCAGCGTCTCAAGCAGCAGCTCACGCTCACGGACGAGCAGACGGTCAAGGCTCGGGAGATCTACAAGAAGCAGTCCGAGGACCTCCACGCGATCCTCAACGACGAGCAGAAGAAGCAGTACGACCAGGGAGGAGGGGGCCGCGGCAACGGCAACCGGGGCGGCAACCAGGCGCCGGGGGGCACGACCCGCGGGGGCGGGACCCGCACGGGCCGGCTGCCTGGGACCGACGAGCTCAAGACCCAGCTCTCGCTGACCGACGACCAGGTGACGAAGATCACCGCGATCCGCGATGCGGCCACCGCGGAGTTCCGCAAACTCTTCCAGAACCGCAGGCCCGCGGCCGACGCGGGGGCGGAGATGACCAAGATCCGCGAGGAGTCGAACGGCAAGATCCGCGAGGTCCTCACCGACGAGCAGAAGCCCAAGTTCGACGAGATCGTCAAGGCGGCCGCGAGCAGCACCCCGACCCCCGGCGGCAACGGGGGCACCCGCCGCGGCGGCACGGTGGACGAGCGCCTCGCCCGAGTGATGGATCGCCTGAAGGTGGCGGACTCCAAGGAGGCCGATGCGATCAAGGCTTCCGTCCGGAAGGTGATCGAACTCATGGAGAAGCTCGACACGTACCAGCGCGACAGCCGCGGGAAGTACGACGAGGCCTCCCGCAACGGTGAACTCTCGGATCAGGCCGTGGGCGACAAGATCTCGGATCTGCTCAAGGGCCAGCGCGACCTCGAGAAGGAGCTCAGCGGCGCCCGGAAGGAAGTGGCCGACATCGTGACGAACCGCCAGGAGCTGGAGCTCCTGCGCGAGGGGATCCTCCGGTAGGAGGATCTCGCCTCAGCACCTCGACTCTCAAGAACGGGACCCGTTGGCCGTAAGGGGCACAACGGGTCCCGTTCTCTTTCGGCTCGGATTTCAGGGAAAGCCTTCCTTGGCCCGTGGTCCGCAACGAAGGCCTTCAAGAGCCTGGGGAAATCAACCATTCCGGAGTACACTCCCGTCCAGTTCAACCATTCGGGAGTACATTCCTTCTGGGTCTGAGGGTCAATCCCGCCCCGGCGCCGGCCCGGGGAGCAGCCCTGCTCATCCCTTGCGCGCGTGCTCCTTGAAGAACCTCACGATGAGCTCCGGCGCCCGCTTGGGATAGGAATGGTCGCCCGGGTGGATGAAGGTGACGACGGGCGCGTCCTTGCTCGAGGGGTAGAGGGTGCAGCCCGGGGCCCACTCCTTGCCCTCGGCCTCGCAGCCGTTGAGGGCGCGGATGCCCTCGATGGTCTGCTGCTGCCAGGCGAACTTGACGAGCGGGTCCTTCTCGCCGGCCACGTGGAGGACCGGGAGGGGTTTCGCGTCCTTCAGGTTGCGCGCGGCCGCGGCCGACGGGGCGATGGCGGCGAAGACATCCGGGCGCGTCGCCCAGAGGAGGTAGGTGAAGCCACCGCCGTTCGAGTGGCCGGTGGAGTAGACCCGCCTGGGGTCGATCTTGTTTTTCTCCTTGAGCGTGGCCAGCACCGCGTCGAAGAACTTGAGGTCGCGGTCGCCCTGCTCGCCCGGCCCGTGCTGCCAGCCCGGCTTCTTCCCCTCGGGATCGGTGAGCCGCCCGGGCGTGGGCAGCCCCTGCATGTAGACCACCACCGCCTCGGGCCACTGCTCGTGGATCGCGAACGAGCGGACCGCTCCCTTCATCGTCCCGCCGTGGCCGTGGAACGCGAAGACGGCCGGGGGCGCGTCCGTCCCCGGCTTCGACGGCGCGCAGACGAGCGCCTCGCGGGCGACGTCATCGACCTTCCACTCCACGCGCTCGGGATCATCGGCGGCCACAAGGGAAAGCGCGATCAGGATGACGGACATGTGATGACCTCCCCTACATTAATCCGCCGCGGCTCCCTCGAGTTGCGTAAGAAACGGTCGCGCAGGCGTTAAGATCAACGAGAGTTCGAAGGGGGCTGCATGATCCGCCGGACCGCCGTCGTCCTGGCCCTTCTCGCGTCCTCGCTGCCGCTGGCGGCGGACGACTGGCCGCAGTGGGGCGGGCCGAGGGGCGACCTCGTGTGGCGCGAGGGCGGGATCGTGAAGACGCTGCCGGCGGGCGGGCTGCTCCCGCGCGTCTGGTCCACGCCGATCGGCGAAGGCTACTCGGGGCCCGCGGTGGCGGACGGGAAAGTCTACATCAGCGACCTCGTCGAGCGGCAGGGGCGCAAGGGGACCGAGCGGGTGCACTGCCTCGACGCGGACACGGGGAAGATCCTCTGGACCCACGCGACGCCGGTGGAGTACGGCATCGGCTACCCCGCCGGCCCGCGCGCGACGCCGGTGGTCGATGGGAATCGCGTCTACACGATCGGCGCGGTCGGCGACCTGTTCTGCTTCGAGACGGCCACCGGCAAGGTGGTCTGGCAGAAGAGCTTCCAGGCCGACTACGGGACCGCGATGCCCACGTGGGGGATGGCGGCCTCGCCGCTCGTGGACGGCGGGCAGCTCATCACGCTCGTGGGAGGGAAAGGCGCGCTCCTCGTGAGCTTCGACAAGACCACGGGGAAGGAGCTCTGGCGCGCGCTCGACGACAAGGGGATCGGCTACTGCCCGCCGGTGATCTTCACGTTCGGCGAGTCGCGGCAGCTCATCCAGTGGCACCCGAAGGCGGTCTCGTCGCTCGACCCCAGGGACGGCAGGCTCCTCTGGGAGATCCCGTTCGAGATCCGGATGGGGCTGTGCATCTCCACGCCGCGCCAGGCGGGGAACCGGCTCTTCCTCACGGCGTTCTACAACGGGCCGATGATGCTCGACGTGTCGCCCGACGGGAAGGGCGCCACGATCACGTGGAAGGGGAAGAGCGACAGCGAGGTGAACACCGACGGCCTGCACGCCATCATGTGCACCCCGTGGGTCGGCGAGACGCATCTCTACGGCGTCTGCAGCTACGGTCAGCTGCGCTGCGTGGACGCGCGGACCGGCGAGCGGGTCTGGGAGACGCGGCAGGCCACGGGCGAGGGCCGCTGGTGGAACGCGTTCATCGTCCCTCACGAGGACCGCTACTTCCTGCACAACGAGCAGGGGGACCTCATCATCGCGAAGCTCTCCCCCAAGGGATACGAGGAGCTCAGCCGCGCGAAGCTGGTGGAGCCCACGCGGCAAGTGATGAAGCGGATGACCATCTGGTCGCATCCGGCGTTCGCGATGAAGAGCGTTTTCGCCCGGAACGACAAGGAGATCGTCCGGGTGGACCTCTCGGAAAAGTAATGGAGGGCCCGACATGCGGACGATCCTGGTAGCGGCGGCCCTCCTGGCCGGGCAGGCGGATGACGCGCAGACGAAACTCCTCAAGACGTTCCGCGACGAGTTCGTGGCCCTCGAGCCCGCGGCGTTCACGATGGGGAGCGAGGCGGGGGAGAAGGCGGAGCGGCCGGCGCACAAGGTCACGATCAAGAAGGGGTTCCGGATCGCGAAGGTCGAAGTGACGCAGGATCTCTGGACCGGGGTCATGGGGAAGAATCCCAGCAAGTGGAAGGGGGCGCGGAATTCGGTCGAGATGCTCTCGTACGGAGACGCGGCGGAGTTCTGCGAGAAGGTCACCGCGCTCCTGCGCGCGGCGAAGCTCATCGAGGCGGGCGAGACCGTGCGCCTCCCTGCGGAGGCGGAGTGGGAGTACGCGGCGCGGGCGGGCACGGCCACGGCGTACTCGTTCGGCGACGACCCGAAGGACCTGGGCGACCATGGTTGGTTCACCGGGAACGCGGCGGGCAACGACCCGCCGGTGGGGGCGAAGAAGCCCAACCCGTGGAAGCTCTACGACATCCATGGCTATCTCTGGGAGTGGTGCGCCGACGCGTGGCACGACACCTACGAGGGCGCGCCCGCCGACGGCTCAGCCTGGACGGAGGGCGGCGATCCCAAGCGCGGCGTCCTGCGAAGCGGAAGCTGGAAAGACAAGCCGGAGCGGCTGACCTCGTTCCACCGACGTGCCGCGGACCGCGACCTGCGTGATGATGCCGTGGGCCTGCGCTGTGTCCTCGCGACCCCCTGACGGGTCACTTGTCCATTCCGAAGTGTTTCCGGAAGAACTTCACCATGTCCTCGTTCGGGTTCCCTTTTCCGCCGCCCTTGTAGTCGTCGGCGTGGCGGAGGACGCATTCGATCTTGAGGGGGTCCATCTTCTCCTTGAGCTTCACGCCGAACATCGGATGGTGGATGCCCTGGCCGGGCCTGGCGTCGGGCGGGAGGGGCCCCTTGGGCTCGTTGTAGAAGGCCCAGACGGGCGGGTCTCCCTCCGAGAGGTACGTCATGGCCGAGGCCTGCTCGTAGAGTTTGTGCGCCTTGGGGGAGTCGAGCTCGTCGGCCGTGAGGCCGTAGAAGGGCATGAGCGCCGGGTGCTCGTGCGCGCGCCCGCCGATGTTCTCCTTGATCCAGCGCGGATCGTAGGAGGACTGCGCCCCGTTGACCGCCATGCAGGAGAGGCGCGAGGACTGGCGGAGCACGGGGTCCTCGCTCTTCGGATCGGCGAGCTCGTCGTGGAACCCGATCCAGAGCGAGATGCCCGCGCCCGCCGAGCCGCCCGTGCAGGCGACGCGCGCCGGGTCGAGGTTCCACTCGGCGGCCTTCGAGCGCAGGAACTGGACGGCGCGGGCGCCGTCGAGCATGGGGGCGGGGAAGGGGGCGTGCTGGGAGAGCCGGTAGTTGATCGCGGCGACGGAGATCCCCGCCTCGAGGCAGCCCTTGAGGAGGGCGGGCGCGAGGGCTTCCTTGCTCCCGGCCCGGAAGCCGCCGCCGTGGATGAAGACCACGAGGGGGGCGGGCTTCTCGGCCTTCGCCTTCCAGAGGTCGAGGACGTTCCGCTCGTGCGGCCCGTAAGCGGCGTTGGCCACGTCGGGCGCGGGCCTGGGGGCGGCCGGCGCCAGAAGGGCCAGGAGGGCCGCGAGCCGTGCAACGATCGCCATCCGAGATCTCCTTCAGCGAGCCTTCAGGGTAAGCGGCCGGGTTCCGTCACTTCGCAGTCTCGAACTTCTTGAGCTTGCGTTCGCCCATTTTCTTTCCCGCAGTGAACTCCGACTTCACCTCCCCGACTCCCTTCGCGTACCAGGTGAGGAACTCGGCCGCGCCGCCTTCGGCGTCCCGGGCGGTCGTCTTCACCTTGATGCAGGCGTACTTTCCGGCGGGGACCTCGACCGCTTCCTCCCCGATCACCTCGAAGGAGAAGGTCGCCTTGACGTCGCCGAGGACCACCTCTTGATTCCATTTCTCCCCCTTCTTCAGGGGGGACTTGAGCCACGCGACGGGGTTGGAACTCTTGCAGCTGAACCGGTGGATGCTCACGCCGTCCTTCGACGCGGCGAGCCAGGTCTCCTCGGAGACGATGTACGTCTGTGCGAGGCCCGTGACCTTCCAGCAGTCCTGGGCGCCGACTTTCGTCTGCTCGATAACCTTCATGACGGAGGGTTTGCCGTCGCCCGTCTCGTAGGTCCACGTGGAGCCGGCCATGAGCGGACAGTAGTCGGCGGCATCCTGGGCGGCCGGCGTCAGGAGCGCGACGATGAGAGACGCAAGGCGCGGGATCATGGGTCCTCCGTTCGGGTTGAAGCGACCAGTATACGACCGGCTCGTCCGCGGGTTCCAGAATGATGCGAACCTCGGGAGTGAGCGGGCTCAGAGCACCACGATCGCGCGGCCGACGATCTCACCGCGCTGCATGGTGTCGTAGGCCTCCTGCACCTGGTCGAGGCGGTAGCGGCGGCTGACCGGACGGGCCACGTCGATCTTCCCCTCTCCGGCGAGGCGGATGATCTCCGGCATGTCCGTCCGCACCCGACAACCGAGGGAGCCCGTGATCCGGATGCCCCGGCGGACGAGGCGGGTGATCTCGATGGGGGCCGCGACGCCCGCGGGGGCCAGGCCGACGATCACCGTGGCGCCGCCGTCGCGCGTCATGCGGAAGGCCTGGGCCACGGTCTCCGGCCGGCCCAGCGCCTCGAAGGCCGCGTCCACTCCGCGGCCCGCCGTGAGGGCCAGCACGGCCTCGACGGGGTCGGTCTTCGCGGCGTTGACGAAGCGGGAGGCGCCGAGCTTCATGACCTCGGGGAGCTTCTCGTCGCGCACGTCGATGGCGATCACCTCGGCCGCGCCGAAAAGGCGAGCGATCTGCACGAGGTTCGAGCCCACCCCTCCGGCGCCGAGGATGGCGACCGACTGTCCGGGCCGGAGCCCCGCCGCGTGCTTCGCCGCGCCGTAGGCGGTCATGATCGCGCAGCCGAGGATGCAGGACTCCGCGAGCGGGAGGCCGGGGGCGAGGGGGAAGACGTCGGTGGCGGGGACCACCGCGAGCTCCGCGAGGCCGCCCATCATGTTCATGGCGACGGGGGTGCCGTCGGGCCGGAAGAGGCGCGTCTCGCCGTCGTAGAGCGTCCCCTTGGCGCGGTTCATCGCGAAGTAGGTCTCGCAGAGGTCGTCGCGGCCCTCGAGGCAGCGGGGGCAGCGGGCGCAGGGCATGATGAAGCTCGCCACGACGCGCGTGCCGGGGGCCGGCCCGGCGGCGCCGGGGCCGAGCGCCTCGACGGTCCCGGAAATCTCGTGGCCGAGGACGACGGGCGTGGGGAACTTGAGGTCGCCCCTGGCCACGTGAAGGTCGGAGTGGCAGACGCCGCAGGCGGCCACGCGGATCAGGACCTCGCCCTCCTTCGGGCGCGGGTCGCGCAGCTCCTCGACGCGGACGGGGGCCCCCGGGGCGGGGCAGACGGCGGCTCTCACCTACGGCGCTTCTCTAAAGTTCCTTGATCCGCAGGTTGCGGAACTCGACGCGAGCGCCGTGGCCGAGGAAGCCGATGTGCCCCTTCGCGTTGGCGAGGCCCGGGTGCTTCTTGAGCACTTTCTCGTCCTTCACGTCGTCGAGGTTGGCGTCGATGATGACGGTGCCGTTCAGTGTGACGGTGATCTGGCGGCCCTTGGCGGTGACCTCCTGAACGTTCCATTCCCCGACGGGTTTCTGGGAGCCCCTCTTGGCGGCGACGACGTCGTAGATCGAGCCATGGTACTGCTCGGGGCGGAGCTTCGTGTAGGAGGGGCCGGAGTCGTCCAGGATCTGGAGCTCCATGCCGGCGTAGGCGGCGTCGCCCTCGAGGGGGGCGCGGATGCCGAGGCCGTTGTTGGCGTTGACCTCGAGCTTGAACTCGAAGCGCAGGCAGAAGTCGCCGTACTTCTTCTCGGTGAAGAGGTTCCCGCCGTCGCCCTTGGTGCAGAAGAGGAGGCCGTTCTCGACCTGGTACCCCCTGCCGCTCTTGTTCTCGCCCTTTCCCGACTTGCCGTAGATCCAGCCGCCGAGGTCCTTGCCGTTGAAGAGGGAGGTGAATCCCTCCTCGGCGGGCTTGTCCTGCGCGGGGGCGGAGGCGGTCATCATGAGGGCTCCGAGGGCGGCGACGGCGAGCGTTTTCATGGTTCTTTTCTCCTTGGGGTTCGACTCCATCCAGCATATACGCCCGGGGCCCGGGTCTGGAACAAGAATCGAATCGAGTGGCTGCCGCTGATCCGGCTATAATCGCTTTCTCTGATGGGAGGGAGCGAACATGAGGCTCATCATCCTGGCGACCATCCTCGCGATCGAGTCGCCCCAGGCGGCGCCGGTCCCGGTCGAGGGCTACACCGACCGGCTGAGCTACGCCCCCGGCGAGGAGATCTCGTTCCACGTTTCCTGCCGCGCGGAGAAGTTTTCGCTCGAGATCGCCCGCGTCGGCAAAGAGCGCGTGGTGGTATGGAAGAAGGACGATCTCGCGGGCCGCGAGCACCCGGTGCCGGCGAACGCCTCCTCCCACGGATGCGGCTGGCCCGCGGCGTTCACGCTCAAGGTGCCGGACGACTGGAAGTCCGGCTATTACTCCGGCCGCCTCCGGGCCGGGACGGCGGACGGGAAATCGGCGAGCTCGGAACTCTTCTTCATCGTCCGCGCCGCGCAGCCGGGGAAGGAGTCGAAGATCCTCCTCCAGCTCTCCACGAACACCTACAACGCCTACTGCAACTGGGGCGGGTACAGCCTGTACGCCTACAACGGCAGGGACAAGGTGCAGGGGCGCCGGGTCTCTTACGCGCGGCCCATCGCCGGGCAGTTCGGCACCTGGGAGCGTCCCTTCGTCGAGTGGGCGGAGAAGGAGGGCTACGTCCTCGACTACGCGGCGAACACCGATCTCGAATTCCATCCGGAGCTGCTCCAGCACTACCGGCTCGTCCTGAGCGTGGGCCACGACGAGTACTGGTCCTCGCCGATGCGCGACCAACTCGAGAAATTCATCGCGGGCGGCGGGAACGTCGCTTTCTTCAGCGGGAATTCCGTCTGCTGGCAGGTGCGCTCCGAGGAGGGCGGCCGGGCGCTCGCCTGCTGGAAGCAGGCCTTCCAGGAGGACCCGGTCTTCAAGGACCCGGCGAAGCACGGGCTGCTCACGAGCCTCTGGAGCCACCACCTGGTGAACCGCCCGGAGAACTCGCTCACGGGAGTCGGCTTTCTCTGGGGCGGCTACCACAAGAGCCACGGCCAGTTCATGGACGGCAAGGCGGAGTTCACGGTCCACCGCCCCGGCCACTGGCTCTTCGAAGGGACCGGCGTGAAGCGTGGCGACACGTTCGGGGGGAAGGACACGGTCGTGGGTTACGAGTGCGACGGCTGCGAGTTCACGCTCGTGGACGGCCTCCCGGTCCCGACCCGCCGCGACGGGACGCCGGAGACTTTCGAGGTCCTCGCCACCTGCCCCGCGCGCTGGCACCCGGACGACTGCGAGTGGTACGAGAAGTGGGAGAAGGGCCGCACGGGCAACGCCGTGGTGGGCATTTACACGCGGGGCGGCACGGTCCTCACCGTGGGGACCACCGACTGGGCGCACGGCCTCAGGGGCGGCGACCCGGTGGTCGTCCGGTTCACGAAGAACGTGCTCGACCGGCTGGGGAAGTGAGGGAGGTCCCGGGGGAGGAATCCATGGATCCCCAACGCCCCGCGCCGAGGGCCCCTCGGCCTCGTGGAACGCCCTGGCATCTCTGGATCCTCTCCGGGGCGGTCTTGCTCCTGCTCGCGGGAGCCGGGATCTGGTTCTTCGGCCGAAGGTCGTTGCCGCCCGAGATCTGTCCGACCTGCTCCAAGGACGTCTTCCTCATGATGGAGCAGGGGAAGTCTGAGCCGCACTCATCCTACGTCGCGTGCAGCTGCGCTTCGGACCCCGGCCTGCATGGACGCCGGCGGATGCCCTGCGCGTGGTGGGGGAAGCCCGATGATCCGAATTGGTATTGCGCGAGCTGCGCGCGGACGTGGACGCATCACGTCATCGGCTGCCCGCGCTGGACGGGCTCGGCCCCGGAGCGCTGGTTTCGACGGCTGACGGAACGATGACGCGGGGAGTCAGTACCCCGCGACGTCGATGCAATGGTCGGCCAGCAGTTCGATCTCGCGGGCCTGAAGCGCCTCGAGGGCCGCTCGCGGCTCGCCCTTCGCGCACCAGTCCACCATCCGGAAGGGGTCCCATTCCTTCCCGACCGCCTTCCGGAATTCAGGAGGGAGCAGTCCCAGGGCCGCCGCGTGGACGGCGGGGAAGAGAGGGTGGCGGCCGACCTTCTTGAACCAGTACTTCGAATTCTCATAGTCGGGCTCGCGGCGGTGCATGACGCCGTGGAGGTAGCTCGCGGTCTGCGTCTCGATCTCCTGGGCGAGGGCGTGGGAGGCCGCGAGGTCATCGTTCCAGAGGAAGAGGGCGCTCTTCACCGAGCGCTCCTCGACGGACGAGGCCGCAAGCTTTCCGAGGGCGTCGTTCAGCGCCGCGTCGCGCGGACCCTTCGGGGCGAGGGGGGAGGGCTCCTTCCGGGCCCGGAGGCGGTCCACGAGCGCGCGGACCTCCTCCTTCGTCACGCGCCGTCCTCCAGGGCCCTCCGGATGGCCAGCACCTGGCGGAGGAGCTTCGGGAGATCGGCCAGCTTGAGCATGTTGGGGCCGTCGCTCGGGCCCTTGTCGGGGTCCTCGTGGACCTCGATGAAGAGGCCATCGGCGCCGGCGGCCACGCCCGCGCGCGCGAGCACCGGGATCATGTCCCGCATCCCGCCGGAGGCGTTCCCGAGCCCGCCGGGCTGCTGGACGGCGTGGCCCGCGTCCATGACGACCGGGCAGCCGAAGGACTTCATGACCGGGATGGCGCGCATGTCCACCACGAGGTTCTGGTAGCCGAAGGTGGCGCCACGCTCGGTGAGCATGATGTCGCGGTTCCCGGTGGAGGTCGCCTTCTCGAGGATGTTCTTCATGGACCAGGGATCCATGAACTGCCCCTTCTTGATGTTGACGGTGCGCCGCGTTTTCGCGGCGGCGACGACGAGGTCGGTCTGCCGGCAGAGCATGGCGGGGATCTGCAAGACGTCGACGACCCGGGCCGCCTCGCGGGCGTCCTCGGGCGTGTGGACATCGGTGAGGACGCGGAGGCCGAGCATCTTCTTCACCTTGGCGAGAATCTTGAGCCCGGCCTTGATCCCGGGGCCGCGGAAGGTCCTCCCCGAGGTGCGGTTGGCCTTGTCGTAGGAGCTCTTGTAGATGAAATCGATGCCGAGGTCGCGGCAGATCGCGGCGATGGCCTTCGCGTGGCGGAGCGCGTGGGACTCGCCCTCGATGACGCAGGGGCCGCCGATGAAGAAGAATCGGACCATGGGGGCCTACGTCCCCTCGATCTGGTCGTTGATCTGGCGCAACGTGTGGCCCATCTTGTCGCGCTTCGTCCGGAGGTACTCCCGGTTGTGCTCGTTGGGGGCGATCTCGATGGGCAGCTGCTCGACGATCTCCAGGCCGTAGCCGGCGATCGAGTGGACCTTCTTGGGGTTGTTGGTGAGGAGGCGCATCTTCCGGACGCCCAGGTCGTAGAGGATCTGCGCCCCGGTGCCGTACTCCCGCAGGTCGGCCTGGAAGCCGAGCCGGGTGTTGGCCTCCACGGTGTCGGCGCCGCCGTCCTGGAGCTTGTAGGCCCGGATCTTGTTGACGAGGCCGATGCCGCGCCCTTCCTGCCGGATGTAGAGGAGGACGCCGCGGCCGGCGCGGGCGATCATCGCCTGGGCCGCCTCGAGCTGCTCGCCGCACTCGCAGCGGCGGGAGCCGAAGATGTCGCCCGTGAGGCATTCGGAGTGGACGCGGACCAGGATGGGGTCGGGCTGGACGATCGTCTCGCCGTCGCGCGCGTCGCCCACGTCGCCGACGGTGAGCGCGAGGTGGAGGTATTCGTCCACGCGGGACTTGTAGACGTGGATCCGGAATTCTCCGTGCCGCGTGGGGAGGCGCGCGGTCTCGAGCTTCTCGATGAGGCGCTCCTTGCGGCGCCGGTATTCGATGAGCTGGGCGATGGTGATGATCCTCAGGCCGTGCTTCCGCGAGAACTCCAGGAGGTCCGGGAGGCGGGCCATCGAGCCGTCTTCTTTCAGGATCTCGATGATCACCGCGGCGGGCCTGAGGCCGGCCAGCCGCGCGAGGTCCACCGAGCCTTCCGTGTGGCCCGTGCGGACCAGGACCCCGCCCTCGGAGGCGCGGAGCGGGTGGACATGCCCCGGCCGGGCGAGGTCGGCGGGGACGCAGCGGTCGTCGATCGCGGTGAGGATGGTCCGGGTCCGGTCGAACGCCGAGGTGCCGGTGCTGATGCCCCGCGCGGCGTCGATGGTGACGGTGAAGTTGGTCCCGTGTTTCGAGGTGTTGTCCTGGGTCTGGAGCGGCAGGCCCAGGGCGTCGCACTTATCCCCGCTGAGCGCCAGGCAGAGCTCGCCGCAGGCGTTGCGGACCATGAAGTTCACCGATTCCGCGGTGACTTTTTCGGCCGCCAGGACGAGGTCGCCCTCGTTCTCGCGGCTCTCGTCGTCGACGAGGACGACCATCTTCCCGGCGCGGAGGTCGTCGAGCGCCTCGGGGACGGAGGAGAAATCAGCCATGCGGCGATCTTAGCTCGAGCGGCGGGGAGGGTCAATCGCAGGGATTGCCGATTGGATCATTGACGTATGGACCATTGCCGTCTTGCCCTGCGTCTAGGATGCACTCACCCAATGGACCGCGGCTTTGCGCCGCGAGCCCGCACATTCTCTCAGATACATGTTGATCAGGCGCTGGTAGGGGATTCCAACCTCCTTGCCAAGCCCTTTGAAGTACTCGATCAAATCCTCATCCAGACGGATCGTGATCGCCTTCTTAAGGCGCTTGGCGTATGGGTTCCGCTTCCATGCCAGCCTGGACAGATCGTAGTTTTTCCTCATAGGAGTCCTCCTTCCTTGTACCGCCTCTGCTCCTTCCTGGACGCCTTACGCGCGGAAATGATCCTGATCGAATCGCCTTCTTGACGCTCGCAAAAGCACACCAAGAGTACCCGGAGCTGTATAGAGAACCCGATGATCAGGAAGCGCTCCTCATCGATGGAGTGATCCGGATCGGAAGCCACGAGCGCACCCTCGTCAAAGAACACACTCTTTGCCTCTTCGAATGATACGCGATGCTTCTTCTGGTTCGACCGATCCTTTCCCGGATCCCACTCAAAAGAGAGGGGCTTCACCCCTCCAATTCTAGCGCGGATAGAGTATATGTACAATGTATTTCAAGAAGCCTACCCGCTACGAACGCGAGCAACACTCGGGGCTTCCCGGAAACCGATCGACTGATTTCCGCGCAACCCCTGCGTACCGTTGACCCGTCTTGGGCGAGGTCGAAAGGCGTGCACTACCGCGGCCGGATCTCGAGCTTGTGGGTGACCGTGGAGCTGCGCGCGTGGGTGCGGGCGATGGCCAGGGCCGTGTCCAGGGCGGCCTGGTCGGGCACGCGGCCTTCGAGGGTGATGAGCTTCTCGACGCAGGAGACGCGGATCTCGGCGAAGCGGGGATCCTTGCGGTATTCCCAGAGGATCTCGGTGGCGATCTCCTGGTCGGACCCTGCCTTCTGGATGGTCGTCTTGGGGGCGCAGGAGGGGAGGAGGAGCGCGGCCGCGAGGACGGCGAGGCAGCGGCGGCTACGCACGGTTGGCCGCCTCCACGGCGCGGATCTTCTCGGCGGGCGCGGCCACGACGACGGTGTCGCCGGACTGGAGGGGGCGGGCGGCGTCCGGGGCGAGGGCTCCCTTGT
>JAHFOZ010000016.1:0-3740 GCA_023261405.1 Planctomycetota bacterium | reverse complement strand
CCGAAGGCCTTCTGGACGTCGGCCACGCTGCGGCCGGCGAGCCGGTCCACCTTGAGGTCCGCGACGTGGACCGTCTTTCCTTCGATCTGGAAGGTGTGGAGGACGGCGCGGCCGGTGGCGGCGGCCACGAAGGCGGGCGCCGAGACCTGAGAGGTGGAAATGGCGCCCAGCTTGAAGGTGGTGGCCACCTTGTTGGCGAGCGTGTCGTCGAAGAGGCGCATGACCACCCGGATCTCCGGCTTGATCTCCCGCGCGGTGAGGGCGGCGTCCAGGTTGGCCAGGTCATCGTCCGTGGCCAGGATGATGGCCCGGGCGCCGGCGACGTTGGCCCTCTCGAGGGTCTTCTTGTTCCGGGCCTCGCCGATGATGACGGGGATGTTCTGGTCCTGCATCTCCTCGGCGAAGAGGCTCTCCTTGTTGCGCTCCACGACGACGAAGGGCTCCTTGAGCGCCATGAGTTCGCCCGCGATGCGGTACCCCACCCGTCCCATCCCGCACAGCACGATGTGGTCGCTGTAGGCTGCGGCTTCCATGATCCACCACTCCTGAAGTTTCCTCTTGGATGAAAAAACAAGGTATCCGAGTCTGACGATGGCCTCCGCCACGGCGCCGATCCCCAGGATGGGGAAGAGGAAGAAGAGGGCCTGGGCATACCACTTTGACGGGAAGTCGATGGTGGGCTCGAAGAAGATGAGCATGTAGGCCGTGTAGCAGGCCCTGCCGTAGGGCATGCGCTCTTCGGCCAGCCAGATGAGCCCGCCGCCCGCCAGGACCAGGGTCACGAGGATCGCGAGCGGCCACCTGAACTCGCGGGCAAGGTAGGCCCCGTAGCGCCCGTACTTCCTGGCCGCCCGGTATGGCATGCGCGTCCACTATAGGAGAATCGCGGCGCCCCGTTCACCAAATTCCTTTGTTGACCGTAGAATCTTCTGGTACTTTTGACGACGCCCCTTTCCCGGAGGAATGCATGGACTCCGTCCCCGCCGCCACGCCGTCCGACCTCGAGGCCGTCCAGAAGCTCAAGGCCGCCTACGACTCGCTCAAGGCCGAGATGCACCGCGTGATCGTGGGCCAGGAGCGCGTGCTCGACGAGCTCCTCACGGCCATCTTCTCGCGCGGCCACGCCCTCCTGGTGGGCGTGCCCGGACTGGCCAAGACGCTCATGATCCGCACGCTGGCGCAGACGCTTTCGCTCTCCTTCAACCGCATCCAGTTCACGCCCGACCTCATGCCGAGCGACATCACCGGCACCGAGGTGATCGACGTGGACAAGTCGACGGGCGAGCGCGGGTTCCGGTTCATCAAGGGCCCGGTCTTCTCCAACGTGATCCTGGCGGACGAGATCAACCGCACCCCGCCCAAGACGCAGGCGGCGCTCCTGGAGGCCATGCAGGAGCTCCAGGTGACGGTGGGCGGCAAGCGCCACTCCCTCTCGCAACCGTTCTTCGTCCTGGCCACCCAGAACCCCATCGAGCAGGAGGGCACCTACCCGCTGCCCGAGGCGCAGCTCGACCGCTTCATGTACATGGTGAAGGTGGGCTACCCCACCGAGGCGGAAGAGCTCGAGATCATGAAGCTGACGACGTCGGTCTTCGACATGAAGCTCACGACCGTCCTCTCGGGCGAGGAGATCTCGCGGCTGCAGGAGATCGTCCGCCGCGTCCCGGTGGCCGACCACGTGATCCGCTACGCGATGTCGCTCGCGCGGGCCACGCGCGTCTCGGAGGGGGGCGTGCCCGACTTCATCAAGGAGTGGGTCCACTGGGGCGCGGGCCCGCGGGCGAGCCAGTACCTCATCATCGGCGCCAAGGCCCACGCGGTGCTCCAGGGGCGCTTCTACGTCACCACCAAGGACGTGAAGGCGATCGCCCACCCGGTGCTCCGCCACCGGATCGTGACGAACTTCACCGCCGAGGCGGAGGGGATCACCACGGACAAGATCGTGGACAAGCTCCTCGAGGTGATCCCCGCGCAGGAGGCGGAGCTCGAGAAGAACGCGGCGCTCCCCAAGGTCACGGGGGCGTAGGAGCCCGCCCGCCACCGACCGGAGGGCGCCCGGCGGCGCCTTCCCTGAGGACACGGCATCGAGAGGCCCATGGCCGAAAACCTGCAGAAGTTCCTGGACCCGAAGATCCTCAACAAGATCACGCGCCTGGACCTCAAGGCGCGCCACATCGTGGAGGGCTTCGTGTCGGGCATGCACAAGAGCCCCTACCACGGATT
Source organism: Planctomycetota bacterium (assembly GCA_023261405.1). Taxonomy (GTDB): domain Bacteria; phylum Planctomycetota; class MHYJ01; order MHYJ01; family JACPRB01; genus JACQFK01. The sequence continues at coordinate 1,517 of JAHFOZ010000016.1, read as the reverse complement.
CTCGGTGGAGTTCGCCGAGCACCGCGAGTACTCGCCCGGCGACGACCTCAAGCACCTGGACTGGAAGGTCCTGGGCCGGACGGACCGCCTCTACATCAAGGAGTACGAGCTCGAGACCAACCTGCGCTCCCACATCCTGCTGGACACCTCCGAGTCCATGGACTACCGGAGCGGGACGACCTCGAAGCTGGAGCTCGCCTCCTTCATCGCGGCCTCGATGGCCTACCTCATCCTGCGCCAGCAGGACTCCGTGGGCATGGTGTGCTTCGACCGCGAGGTGAAGCAGTTCATCCCCGCCTCGAGCGCCATGGGCCACCTGCGCTCGCTCCTGGGGACCCTGGCCCAGTCCACCGCGCAGAACAAGACGGACCTGGGCGCGGTCTTCAATACCCTGGCGGAGCGCTTCCACCAGCGCGGGCTGGTGGTCATCATCAGCGACCTCTTCGACAAGCCCGCCACGATCCTCAAGGCCCTGCAGCACTTCAGCCACAAGAAGCACGACGTCATCGTTTTCCACGTGATGGACGAGTACGAGGTGACCTTCCCCTTCCAGCGGATGACCCTCTTCGACGGGATGGAGGAGTACCCGAAGCTCCTGGTGGACCCCCGGGCGCTCCGCAAGGCCTACCTCGACGAGGTGAACGGGTTCTGCGAGGAGATCCGCAAGGGCTGCGTGCGCCAGATGGTGGACTACGTCCGGATCACCACCGACCAGCAGCTCGACGTGGAGCTCACCAAGTACCTCGCGGGCCGCCTGGCCCTCCGGGGGAAGCCCGGCTAGCCATGGGTTTCTTCAACGCGGGCCTGCTCTGGTTCACCCTGGGGGGGGCGATCCCGATCATCATCCACCTCCTGCACCGGCAGAAGTTCCGCCGCGTGCGCTGGGCGGCCATGGAGTTCCTCCTGGCGGCCCTGAAGAAGACCCAGCGCCGGCTGCGGATCGAGAGCCTCCTCCTCCTGCTCCTGCGCATCCTCATCATGGTGCTGCTGGCCATGGCGGTCGCGCGCCCCTTCCTGCGCGAATCGCCCCTCGACGCGCTGATCGGGGACAGCGACACGCACCACATCTTCGTGATCGACGTGTCCTACAGCATGGGGTACAAGCGGGCCCAGAACACCTCGCTCGACGTGGCCAAGAAGGCCGCCGAGAAGGTGCTCCAGGAGATCCGCGGCAGCGAGCAGGACAAGTTCACCCTCGTCACGATGTCCACCTGGCCGGACTCCGTCCCGCGCAGCCGCACCGAGCAGATCCGCTCCGCCCTCCAGGACCTCAAGGTCTCCCACTACGGCTCCAGCGTCGCCGCCACGATGCAGGAGGTGAAGACCCTCCTGGACGCCACGAAGAACCGCGACCGGCGCGTCTACCTCTTCACGGACCTCCAGCGCTCGGGCTGGATCTTCAAGGACGACGCGGAGGCCAGGCGCTTCGCCGAGCTCCTCAAGCAGCTCTCCGCCCGCGAGGACACGAAGTTCTTCATCTACGACGCCGGGACCAACGACGCCCTCAACCGCGCGGT
>JAHFOZ010000388.1 GCA_023261405.1 Planctomycetota bacterium | reverse complement strand
CGCTCTTCAACCGGAAGAACGCCTGGGTGGACTCCGCCTACGGGGCCCAGAGCGCCCGGGTGGTGAAGTTCGCCAGCCCCGACTACTTCAGCCTCCTGGAGGCCAACCCGGATTCCTGCCGCGCACTTTCGCTCGGGCAGAATGTGACTTTCTGGAACCGGACCGAGTGGGTCCGCGTCGAAGGATAAGAAAAAGGAGATCGTGATGAAAACGCTCGTCGTCGCCGCCGTGATGGCCCTGGCCGCAGCCCCCGCCCTCGCGAACGAGGCCCCCAACAGCGCCAGGGTGGACGTGGTTTTCTGCATCGACCGCTCGGGGAGCATGCAGCAGGTCATCGACACCGCCAAGCAGAAGGTCTGGGGCATCGTGAACCAGATCGCGAAATCGAAGCCCGTGCCGGTCCTCCGGATCGGCCTTATCGGCTACGGGTCGGCCGACATCGAGTTCAAGTTCTTTCCCCTTTCGGACGACCTGGACAAAGTCTACGAGAGCCTGATGACGTTCCGCACCGACATGGGCGGCGACGAGTGGGTGGGCGCGGCCGCCAAGAAGGCCGCCGACGAGATGCTGTGGGCGCAGGAGAAGGGCGCGCTCAAGATCATCTTCATGGTGGGCAACGAGACCGCGGCGCAGGGGCGCCCCGAGCTCCTCTACACGAAGACGGTGCCCGAGATCATCAGGAAGGACATCGTCGTGAACGCGATCTACTGCGGGAACCCCAACCCCGAGGAACTGCGCACCTGGAAGGAGGTCGCCAGCCTCGCCGACGGGCAGTTCACCACGATCGACCTCTCCGGCGGCGCGATCACGATCGAGACCCCGATGGACAAGGATCTCATCGAGCTCAACAAGAAGCTGAACGGGACCTACGTCCCCTTCGGCCGCGAGGGCGAGAAGGGCAAGGACAACCAGGCCCTGCAGGACAAGAACTCGGTCGCGAACGGCGGCGCCCCCACCCTGGCGGCCCGCGCCTCCGCCAAGGCCGGTGTCTGCTACGACAACAAGGGCTGGGACCTCGTGGACGCCTGCAAGCAGAAGGAGTTCAAGCTGGAGTCGGTGAAGGTCGAGGAGCTGTCCAAGGAGATGCAGGCCATGACCCTCGAGCAGCGCAAGGCCCACGTCGAGAAGATGCAGAAGGATCGCGAGGCGGTCCAGAAGCAGGTCGTGGAGTCCAGCAAGAAGCGCGACGAGTACATCGCCAACGAGGTCAAGACCCGCGGCCTCACGCAGGACAAGGCCTTCGACGAGGCGGTCCGCAAGGCCATCCGGGAGCAGGGCGGAAGGAAGGGCTTCACCTACCAGGATTGACCCGGGACCCATCCGACACGGGAGCGCGGAGTGCCCCTCCGCGCTCCCGTCGTTTTCACTCCTCCGAGGGCGCCTCCTCGAGGAACCTCTTCATCACGGCTTCCAGGGTGTCGGGGCCCAGACGCGTGCCGCTGGGCAGGTCGATGACCTCCATGCCGAACTTCTTCCCGAGCACGTCGGCCATCTGCGTGATCTCCTCCCAGCCCAGGTCGTTGACGTTCTTCTGGGCGACCGAGAGGCCGAGCGCATCGCCCATGCCCCCCTCGCCGGGGATCGGAAAGAGCTCCACGCGCCGCCGGAGGGGCATGACCGCGCGATGGACCTCGGCCCAGTCGAGCGCCCCCTTCGACTCCGCCATCACCGTGTAGCCCATCTAGGCCTCCCCTTCGGCGAAGAACATGAGGCCCGCGACGTGCGCCGCGAGTCGGTCGCGGAGCTGCGACCTGTGGGCGGCGGGGACCTCCTGGCCGCGGTCGTCGAACCAGACCTCCTGCGTGCAGCCGGGCGGGAGCTTGCGGGCGCAGCAGCGCACTCGCGCCACCGCGAACCTCGCCGCGCGCGCCACGCCCTCCGCCCGGGTGAGGTCCTGCTTGAGGATGTGGACGGCGGAGTTCTTCTCCTCGTTCTGGAACTCGGCGGTCGCCGGGCCCCAGTCCAGCGTCAACGGGTTCATGGGCGTGCTCCGAAGGAACGCCCCATTATACTCCCCTAATCGTCCGCCTGCTCCGCGCGCCGCTGTATGCGCGTGCGGGCGTGTTGCACGGCGGGCGTATCTCGGAACTCGCGGATCCCGCTGATAGATCGCGATCGAGGCCGCGCCGTCCTCGCGCCACAGCCGGTCGGCCTCCGGGAGCAATTTATCCTCCTCCGGGGGATTCGATTCGTGGAGGACGGGGCCAGGGAGTGATTATACGCCCCCCCGGGAATTTCCGGGCGGCTCCATTTAGCGTGAGCATCCCGCGCGGTCTTGGTGTATGTTTATTAGGCGACCGGGCCCTGGAGAGAGGGTCTGAATCCTCTTGCGAGCCTCAGTTCATCGTCGGCGCGCTGCAGCGACGGTAGTCATCCGCGGGTTCGTGCATGTCCTTGAGCGAGCGCATGAGCGCCCGCCCCACCGTCGGCGCCCCGAAGTACATGTTCGCCTCGACGCCGCACGGACAGGCTAACGGGTAGTCGCCCCGCAGCTCGTCCTCATCCTTGATGAGCAGCGTCGCTTCGCCCCCGCAGCCGTTGCACTGGAAGACGAGGTCCACCCCGCCGTCCACGCGACGGCGCCCGCACAGTTCGAAGGGTCTCTTGTCCACAAATCCACCCCCGCAAGCTGTTCCCTGATCCCCGGAATGTATCGGCAGACCCGCCGCCTCGCCTTGATCCCCCTTCAAGAAGAATTCTGCTATGCTGTCCCCGTGGCTCCGGAAACCACCCCCGGTCAGCAGCAGGTGCTTCAGTTCATCCAGGAGACGATCCGCTCCTCCGGGCACGCCCCGACCCTCCAGGAGATGGCGGACAAGTTCGAAAAATCCACGGGGGCCGTACAGTCCACGCTCCAGGCGCTCCAGCAGAAGGGCTACATCGAGATCGTCCCCCGCAAGTCGCGGGGGATCGAACTCACGGAGAAGGGCGCGCTGCAGGAGGTCAAGGTCACCGAACTGCGGGCCGCACTCGAGGCCGCCTTCGGGGAGTCGATCGACCTCACCACCCTCTTCAGCGTGGCACAGGAGAACCTCCCCAGGGTCTTCCGGATGCAGGCGGGCATCCTCTGGGTCAAGGACTTCACCCGCCGCCGCTTCCTGGGGCCGCGCGACTTCGGCATCGATCCGCCCGACGGCATCCGCGACGAGATCACGCTCAAGTGCCAGGGGCTCCAGGAACCCCTCTTCGCCCTGGACCGCGACACGATGGCCGAGACGGCGATCTCCGCGCTCTTCGATCCCAAGTTCAAGTCGTTTCTCATCATCCCCATCTGGGAGGACCGGCAGTTCCTGGGCCTCCTGACCTTCGCCGCCACCGCCCCGCAGCGCGGCGTCGACGACGGCGTCCTAAACGCGGCGCGCGCCGCCGCCGAGCTCCTCGTGGGGCCGCTCCGCCGCGCCCAGGCGCAGTTCCGCCTGCAGGAGGACCTCAAGCTGCACCGGCTCCTCCTGGACCTCGTGAAGGAGCTGGCGAGCGAGCTCGACCTGCAGCCCCTCCTCCAGCGCGTCTTCCGGATCATCGAGAAGCTCTTCCCCGTCGACGCGATGTGGATCGCCCTGCGCCGCCCGGACGGGGAATACGACACCATCCTCGAGACCGACCTCGACGACGGCGACCGGCGGGTCTTCTTCCCCGCGCCCCGGCCCATGGAGGTCAACCGCTCGAAGGTCATGGAGCACATCGAGGAGCACCGCTATGTGCTCATCAACCGCACGCCCGAGGAGCTGGCCCGGCTCTCCGGGAAACCCGCGTCCGGCGACCCGTGGTACCCGGTGGGCAACGCCAGCCGCCGCTCGGCCTCGCTCCTCTACGTGCCCCTGTGGTTCGGCGACGAGTTCAAGGGCGTGCTCTCGGTGCAAAGCTACCGCCTGAACGCCTACCGGCACGAGGACGCGGAGCGTCTGCTGGTGATCGGGGAATACGTGGGGCTGGCGATCCGCAACGCCAAGATCATGGAGCGCGAGAAGGGCCGCCCGTCACTCTGAGCGGGGAGCTTGCGACAGGTCGGCCAGCCGGCGCTCTAGAAGCTCCCTCGCTTCCGGGTCCTCCTCGGCCTTGAGTGCCGCCTCGAGCGCGGGACGCGCCTCGGCCACGAGGGCCGCCTGCATGCGCACGGTGCGATCCGGGTCCGCGAGAAAGCGGGCCGCGCGCTGCGGGTTTCCCTCGATCCGGAGCGCGAGGCCGCGGAGGAGGGGGTCCCTCTCTCCCTCGGCCAACCTTCCGGCCAGTTCGAGGAGGCGCGCGTCGGGCAGCCGCCGCCCGGGCAACCCCTTCAGGGCCACGAGAGCAAGATCCCGGACCTCCCCCGGCGTCTCCGCAAGCGCGAAGAGCCGGTCCCGCACGGGGCGTATCGTCTCGGCCTGCTGGACGAAGAGGAGCGCGGCGGCGCGGCGCCCCAGGAGCGGGTCGGCCTCCGCCACCTTCACGAAGCGATCCTGCCATTCGGCCGAGTTCCGGAGCAGCGGGTTCGACGCGATGACGTTCTGCAGGAAGGAGAGCTTGACCGGGTCGGTCTCGCCCTTGAAGACGGAGAAGAGCGCCTCGGCACACGCGGGGTCCTCGCTCAGGCGGGCCTCCAATTCCTCTTCCAGGCCGCCGATATCCTCCCCTTCGAACTTGAGCAGACGCGCGCGGACGTCGGGCGGGGGCGGCGGGGCGGGCTCTTCGGGGGCCCGGGCCCGCAGCGGGGCGGGAGCCTCCTCGGCCACCGCTTGAAGGACGGCGGCCACGGGGTGCGAGCGGGGTTTCGCCGGGGGCTTCCCGGTCGGATCCCCGCCCCGCACCCCGAGGAGGAAGGCCCCCGCCAGCGCCGCCGCGAGCAGGATCAGGCCGGAAAAGCGCACGCTAGTACCTCACCGCCGTCAGGTTGTAGTGGTAGACCACGGCATTGTAGAGCTCGGTGCTCGAGGCCCACTTGTTGGGGCCCTTCCAGGAATCGTGGACGTAGAAACCGCCGCTCGTGTAGCCCTTCACCGGGGAATGGTGCATGGCGTAGGCGTAATTCCAGTAGGCGAGGTAGTGGCACTGGAAGTTGATGTTGGACGGCCGGTTGCTGCGGATGTTGCTGCGGAGACGCTCGCCGTCGTAGGAGACCTGCATGTAAGACGAGGGGGAGAAGTAGTTGATCCCCTGCTTGACCATGGAGTTGCTCGTGCCGTAGCTGGAGCTCGTGCCGCAGTAGGAGGCGATGGTGTACGGGCTGATCCACTTCCCGCTGATGTAGAGGATGATCATCTGGGCCGAGGTCGGGCCGCAGAAGTA
>JAHFOZ010000387.1 GCA_023261405.1 Planctomycetota bacterium | reverse complement strand
GCCTATCCGGGCGCCTACATCCACGAGACGGCCCTCTTCCTCGACGGTGTCCGGGCCTTCCGGGAGTTCCACGCGGTGGCGGACGAGTCCTACGGTGCGACGGGGGACTCGCGCACCGCGGGCAAGCCGAAGCTCTATCGGTCCCGGACCTTCGGCAAGACCGCCGCGGCGTTCCTGCTCGACGCGCGCACGTTCCGCGACGAGGGGCTCCCCGCCGTCGCCGATCCCACGGACCCCGGCCAGGTCGGGTCCTACCTCGTCTCGTCCTTCACGCCGGGCCGCACGTTGCTCGGGGCGGCGCAGGTGGCGGACCTCAAGGCGGATTTGCTCCAGGCGCAGGCGGACGGGGTCTGCTGGAAGTTCGTGTTCGTCCCCGAGCCCATCCAGAACCTGGGCGTCGTGGGCGCCTCGGACCGCTTCGAGGGCTACGCCGCCGAGCGGACGGAGGTCCTCAAGTTCATCGCCGACAACGGCATCCGCAACGCGGTCTTCGTCACCGCCGACATCCACGGCATGGTCGTGAACAACCTGGGCTATCAGATTTCGCCGGCAGACCCGCAGGTCTCGGTGGAGTCGTTCGAGATCGCCACCCCCGCCGCGGCGTACAGCGCGCCGCTGGGGCCCGAGGTGGCGGGGCTCGGGGCGGCGCTGGGAATGGTCAGCCCGGCCGAGTACGCCGCCTACCAGGCGATGGCGCCCGCGGACCAGGACCTCTTCGTCCGGGCCATCCTGGACGGCCAGCTCGTCCCGCTGGGTTACGACCCCGTGGGGCTTGAGGGGTCTTCGCTGAACGCCACGCTGCTCGAGGGCAGTTACGTGGCGGCCCACGCCTACGGGTGGTCCGAGTTCGAGATCGACGCCACGACCCTGGCCCTCACGGTCACGACCTACGGGATCCCGTGGTACTCCGAAGCCGACCTCGCCGCGGATCCCGCCGGCGTGGCGGCGCGGACGCCGTCCATCGTCAGCCGGTTTCAAGTCCAACCCAAGTGAGGTTGCCATGAATCGCCAGATCGCGGCGCTCCTGCTTCTTTCCGGGCTTCCGGCCATCGTCGCCTGCAACGTGGCCCGGGGTCTGTCCGAGCTGCTGCCGGCCACCGCGGGCCGGCGCTTCGATAGGCCCGCCGACGATGAACTTGTTCTCGGGAGCACGGGCGAGGCCCAGGTGCTCGAACGGTTCGGTCGTCCGTTTCGGGAGGGAACCGGTCTCTCCAACGACTGCGTGATCCGGACCTTGACCTACACCTATGCTTCGAGTCTGAAGAGCGCCCACGCATCGGGCGCGACCTCGGCCCGATCCGCGAACTTCGATTTCCATGAGAATTCTCTGGTGAGCTACGTCTTCTCGAGCAGCATGGAGAAAGACCACACGGATTTCGACGAGACGATCGTGGGGCAGATCGGCAAGGGGGAGTCCCGCGAGGAGGACGTCCTCTGTCTCTTCGGAAGACCCTCGGGGCGGGCGATCTTCCCCGTGACGGGCGAAGCGGGGGATCACCTTCTCATCTACAGCTATACCCAGGTCCGCGTCGTTCCCCGACTATTCGGACCCAGGACCGTGGTCCATACAAAGCACCTCCGGGTCACGATCGATCGCGAGGGCTGGGTCAAGGACGTCCATTACTCGATGTCCGGGGAGAAATGAAAGCGTTCAGAAAGGAGCGCGAGCGGTGAAGGCGGTGCTCAAGGCGAAGGGTCAGCCGTAAGGTTGGGAAGGATCGGCGTCGGTAAGCCTCTCAAGGGAGGCGGTCATCGGCCGTCCCCTTTCCTCTCGCGTCCCGCGAGGGCCCGTATAAACTATCCGAACATTTCGGATGGGCCCGCGTGTCGGAAGGGACGGCAGGAATGCAAGGCGGGGACGACTCGGAGCTCGTGAGGCGCCACCTCGCGGGCGACCCTGACGCCTTCCGCATGCTCTATGAAAAGTACGGGGAGAAGGTCTTCGCCTCCGCCTTCCGGATCATGGGCGAGCACCACGCGGCCACCGACCTCATGCAGGAGGTCTTCGTCAAGGTCCACGGGGAGCTCCGGCGGTTCAAGTTCGAGAGCAAGTTCTCCACGTGGCTGTTCCGCGTGGCCGTCAACCTCGCGATCAACAAGGCCAACGAGGTCGGGCGCCACGCCCGCATCCGCGAGAAGATCCAGCGCGAAGGCCGCGGCGACCCGGGCGGCACGAAGGAGGGCCGCCCCCTCGACGAGCAGGTCCACCGCGCCCTCCAGGACCTCTCCCCCAAGCTCCGGGCCATCGTCAGCCTCCGGTACCTCGACGGTCTCTCCTACGAGGAGATCTCCGAGGTCCTGGACATCTCGATGGGGACCGTGAAGTCGAGGCTGTTCCTCGCCCACGAGACCCTGAGACCCATGCTCAAGAACGTGCAGTTGGGACAAGAGCCATGATGACGTGCGACGACTTCCGCGACCGGGCGTTCGACTACCTGGACGGCTCGCTGGCCGACCCGGCGGCGTTCCGCACCCATCTCGAGATCTGCCCGCGCTGCGCGGAGGCGCTCGCGGGGATCGTCCACAACGGGAAGATCCTCGCCGCCGCGCGCGTCCCCGCCGCCCCGGCCGACCTCTGGCCCCGCATCGCCGCCGCGATCTCCGAGGGCCGCCCGGTCGCCCGCTTCCGGCCCCTCGTCGCGACGATCCTGGCCGCCGCGGCCGCGCTCCTCGTGGCCCTCACGCTCTTCGTCACCGCGGGCCCCTCCTCCCGGCCGCGCCTCGACGTGCTCATCGTGGAGGCCGACGCGGAGGCCCAGCGCGGCATCCGCGGCCTCCTCCCGCGCTACCAGGACGTGGACACCGCCACTGCCTTCGTGGACACCTTCTTCCGGAGCGACTTCTGATGCGGCGCGCGCGCACGGTCCTGGTCGCGGCCGCGTCCGTCCTGGCGGCGGGCGCGATCGCCTGGGGCGTCTACGCGGAGTCCCGCGAGGCCCGCGCGCAGGCGATCCTCTCCGCCATCGAGACCGCCGAGGAGAAGGTCCCCTACACGGGCCTCCGGCAGCTGGTGGGGCCGGAGACCGTGGAGCTCCGGCTCTGGTCCATGGAGGGCGTGAAGCGCGTCGAGTTCGTGGGCGTCACGGGCGGCACGAAGCCCTCCCGCCTCCAGGCGCTTCCGCGCGTGCCGTTCGCCAACGGCTTCCCCGCCTTCCTCAAGCCCGGACAGTCGGCCTGGAAGAAGCGGATCAAGGACTACGATCTCGCGGTGAAGAACTACGACGTGCGCGTCGCGGGTCGCGACGTGGTGGCCGGCCGCGCCTGCGAGGTGGTCGAGGTCGTCGCCCGGCACCCCGGCCGCGCGAGCTACCGGGTCGCGGCCGATCTCGAGAACCGTTTCCCCCTCCGCTTTGAGGTGCTCGCCGGGGCCGAGCGGCTCTTCGAGGCGCGCTTCAAGGAGATCGAGTACCATCCGGCCTTCCCCCCGAAGACGTTCCAGGAGCCGAAGCTCCCGCAATGGCTCAAGGTGACGCCCGAGGCGGTCCCGCCCGAGGGGCTCCCTTCCCGGGCGGGCTTCCCCGTCTGGCTGCCCGTGTGGACGCCTCCCGGGTTCCGGCCCCTGACCTCGGAGGTCGTGCGCGTGAAGCTCGATCTCCCCGCGCCGGCGCGCGAGGCGGCGCGGCGCTTCCTGCCGCTGGGGGCCCCGAAGCTCGACCAGTCGGTGGCCCACGTCGACTGGACCGACGGCATCGCCGTGATCTCCGTGGTGGAATGCGCGGCCGACTCGGACCTCTGGGCGATCGCGCGGAAGTTCATGCCGGGGTACCGGCCGCAGAAGAGCGTGGACGGCAAGGCGACGGCGGTCAAGATCAGCGACCGCCTGGGCGCCGCCTATATTGTGGAACTCGGCGGGACGGTCGCCCTGGTGGCGGGCACCGTGGCCGCGGAGGACCTGGAAACCATGATCCGGACTTTTGAGCGGAGGTAGCATGCGCACATTCACGGCGGTCCTTCTCCTGGCCGGCGCGGCCTGGGCCCAGCAGCAGCAGGACCCGAACCGCGCGACCGACTTCCAGGTGAACCGGCTGAAGGACCGGCTCGGCCTGTCGGACGAGCAGACGGCGAAGGTCCGCGAGATCATCACGAAGGACACGGAGGAGCGCGGCAAGATGGACGAGTCGCGCACCGGAAAGATCAACGAGGTCCTGAACGACGAGCAGAAGAAGCAGTACGCCGAGCTCCAGCAGCAGCGCCGCGCCTTCGGCGGCGGGGCCCAGGGCGGCCAGCCGGGCCAGGGCTTCCGCGGCTTCGGCGGCGGCGCCCTCCAGGGCGGCCAGCTCCAGTTCGACGACCTCAAGCGCGAGCTCTCCCTCACGGACGAGCAGTCGGAGAAGATCAAGCCGATCGTGGACGAGTTCGCCGAGGGCATGAGGAAGCGCTTCGAGGATCTCCGTCAGGGCGGCTTCCAGGGCCTGAACTGGCAGGAGGAGATGAAGAAGTTCACCGACTCGATCACCGAGATCGGCAACAAGGTGAAGGCGCACCTGAACGACGACCAGAAGAAGAAGTACGGGGAACTGGTCGACCAGAGGATGCAGGGGTTGCAGGCGCTCCAGAACTTCGGCGGCGGGGCCTTCGGTGGCGGCGCGCGCGCCGCGGCGGCCCCCTCCCGCCCCAGCGTGGAGGACCGCGTCCGCCGCGTCATGGAGGCCCTGAAGCTGGAGAACGCCGCCGAGCGGAAAGCCGTCAGCGACCTGGTCACCAAGATCATCCAGGCCCAGTACGACCTCGAGGACTGGACCAAGGGCGCCAAGGACCGCCTCTCGGAGACTGCGAAGAACAAGGAGCTCTCGGATGCGGCCGTCGAGGACCGCCTGAAGGAGCACCTCGAGGAGCGCCGCAAGCGCGAGAAGGATCTGGCCGGCCTCCAGAAGGAGCTCGCCGAGATCGTCTCCAACCGCCAGGAGCTGGAGCTCATCTCCCAGGGGGTGCTGCGGTAGGGCGGGCGCGGAGCGGGTGCGGATAGAAAGGGCTGCGAAGGGAGGGAAAAGGGCGGAGCCCGCGGGCCCGGTTCAGGACCTCTATTTCGAATCCTGCGGATCCCAGGACAGGTGGACGTTGTCCCAGTAGGCGAGCTCGAAGTGCCAGGCGTTGGCGGGGCCGTTCCAGAGTTCGAGCTCCACCTCGGTGCCCGCGTAGGCGCTCAGGTCCACCTTGAAGGGCTTCCAGTCCGTCCCCGCGACGGTCTGGCTGAGCAGCTCCTTCCCGTTCGCCACGACTTTCAGCTGCCAGTCGCAGGGGTCATTGTCCTTCGCCCGCCCGCT
>JAHFOZ010000386.1:1782-5273 GCA_023261405.1 Planctomycetota bacterium | reverse complement strand
CGCCGGACGCCTCGACCAGCCACTCCCAGTCCTAGATCGCCCGGGTCCCCACGATGACGCGGTCGATGACCCGTCCGCTGTCCCCCAGCTCCGCATCCAGGAGGAGGCGAAGGGTCCGGGCGTCCCGGACGCCGCCGCCCCACTGGATGCGCGCCCGGTGCTTGTGGGCCTTGGGAAGGATCGAGAGGAGGGCCAGGTGGTTGACCATCCCTTCGTTCAGCGCCGCGTTCAGGTCCACCACGTGGAGCCAATCAGCCCCGGCGCCCAACCAGCGGTCCGCGACGACCGCGGGCATGCCGTAGATCCTCTCTTCCTTCCGGTGCTTCGCGGACTCGAGCTTCACCACGAGGCCGTTCATCAGGTCCATGGCGGGGAAGATGATCATCGTTCATCCTCTGGAGACAAAATCCACGAAATTACGCACGATCCGCGCCCCCGTGGCGCTCGACTTCTCGGGGTGGAATTGGACGGCCCACACCTTGCCCCGGACCGACGCGGCCGCGAACCTCCCCCCGTAGTCCGTCGTGGCCACGCACGGATCGGAGCACTCCGAGGGGGCGTACGAATGCACGAAATACAGATACGCGTTCGACGGCACGCCCGCCAGCGGGCCCCGGCCCTCATGCTCCACGGAATTCCAGCCGATGTGGGGCAGCCGGGCGTGACGGAGCCGGCGCACGCGCCCCGGGAAGAGGCCCAGCCCCTCCCCCTCCCCCTCCTCGCTCGACTCGTAGAGGATCTGCATGCCGATGCACACCGCGAAGGCCGGCAGGCCCTGCTCGAGTCTCGCCTTGAGTTCCGAGCGGAAGGGCGCGATCTGGGCGGCCACCTTCCCGAAGGCGCCCACGCCCGGCAGAAGCAGGGCCTTCGCGGCGAGTATCCTCGAAGGTTCGGTCTCCACCGTCACCTGCGCCCCGGCCTGCTCGAAGGACTTTTTCAGGCTGTGGATGTTCCCGACCCCGTAGTCGAGGAGCGTCAGCGGGAGCACGGGCCGGCTCCGCGGTCAGCGTCCAAGGCGCACCTCGATGGATCTCAGGTGGGCCTCGAGGCCCTCGACCCGCGCCAGGGTCATGGCGTGCGTGGCCATGGCCTCCAGCCCCTCCCGGGAGAGCAGCTGGTACGACACGGCGCGTACGAACGTGGCCGCCGTGAGCCCGCCGCGCCGCGCGGCCTCCCCGTACGTCGGGAGGATCGCATTCGGTCCGGCCCCATAATCCCCCATGGCCACCGGCGAATACTCGCCGAGAAACACCGACCCGGCGCTCTTGATCCTCTTGAGCACCTCGATGGGCCGCTTCGTGGAGACCGAGAGGTGCTCCGCGGCGAACTCGTTCGTGAAGGCGAGCGCCTCGTCGAAATTCGCGGCCACGAAGAGTCCCCCCTGGGAGGCCATCGCCTTCCGGATGATTTCGGCGCGCGCCGCCTTCGCGGTCTGCGCCTCCAGTTCGCGGGCGACATCCTCCGCCTGCCCCCGGCTCGTCGTCACGAGGACGCAGCAGGTGTCCGGGGAGTGCTCCGCCTGGCCGATGAGTTCCGCCGCAATGAACTTCGCCGAGGTCTCGCCGTCCGAGAGGACGAGCAGTTCCGTGGGACCGGCGAGGAAGTCGATCGCCGTCTCATCCTGCACGAGTTTCTTGGCGGCCGTCACGTAGGCGTTCCCGGGCCCCGCGATGACCTCGCACTTTGGAACCGTGGGGGTCCCGTAGGCCATGGCGAAGACCGCCTGCGCGCCGCCGACCTTGAACACGCGGGCGACGCCACAGACCATCGCGGCGTACACCACCGCATCCGGCACCTTCCCGTCCTTCGCGGGAGGCGTGCAGAGGACGATCTCCTTCACCCCTGCGGCCGAGGCGGGCACGGCGGCCATGACCACGCTCGAGGGGTAGACGGCCAGTCCGCCCGGGACATAGAGACCCGCGCGGTCGAAGGGCACGATCTGCTTGCCGAGAACGACGCCCTTGATCGGGCTGAACTCGAATCCCCTGGCGACGTCCTGCTTGTGGTAACGCAGGACGCTGTCGGCCATCGCCCGGATCGCGCCCCGGACGGTCTGCGGGAGCGCCTTCTCGGCGGCGGCCACTTCCTCGGGCTGGACCTCGAGGTCCTTGAGGTCGCAGCCGTCGAACTTCTTCGCCAGCTTGCGGAGGGTGCCGTCGCGGTCTTTTCGGAAGTCCGCGAGGATCCGGGCCACGGTGTCGCGGACGCGGCCTTCGATCCCCCCGCGTCGGCCGGCATAGCGAGCGCGGACCTTGTCCGTGAGCGCCGTCACGGCGATCACGGAACCATCCTCTCGATGGGCAGGATGAGGATGCCGGTGGCGCCCGCCTTCTTGAGCCTGGGCAGGAGCGAATTGATGGAGTCTTCCTGGACGACCGCATGAACGGCGACCATGCCCCGCTCAGCGAGGTCCACCACCGTGGGGCTCTTGAGGCCGGGGATGAGCCGGACGATCTGATCCACCCTCTTCCGGTCTATGTTCGCCATGAGGTAGCGCTTCCCCACGGCGTTCTCCACGCTGTTGAAGGCGTAGGCGAGGTCTTCGGCATCCTGGCGGCGCCCCTTCGGCATCGAGCGACCCGCAATGAGGACCGCCCACGATTCCAGGATCACGTCGATGATTTCGAGGTGGTTCTGTTTGAGCGTGGAGCCGGTCTGCGTCAGGTCGGTGATGAGATCGGCCACCCCGATGGCGGGGGTGATCTCCGTGGCCCCCGAGACGGGGACGATCGTGACCGCCTTCTTCATTTTCCGGAAGAAGCGGGACGTCAGGTTCGGGAACGCGGTGGCCACCTTGGCGCCGCGGGGGACCCGGGCCATGGAGCGGATCCCGGAGTGCTCGGGCGCGGCCACGACGAGCTTGCAGTAGCCGTACTTGAGGTCGAGCAGGCGGTCCACGGCGCAGCCCGTCTCGCTCACGAGGTCCAGCCCTGTGACGCCGATGTCGGCGGCGCCGATCTCCACGTACTCGGGGATGTCCGCCGCCCGCGTATAGAGCACCTGATAGCGCCCCCCATTGGTGGTGGCGATGAGGGTCCGGTCGGATCCCCGGGGGACGCGGATCCCCACGGAGCGGAGCAGGTCGAGCGTCTCCTCCATGAGGCGCCCCTTGTTGGGCACGGCGATCTTCAGGGGAGGCATGGCGGGTGGAATGGTAGCAAAGTGGGACCCCCGGCCAAAGGGGTTTCTTGGGGACCTTCCCTGAAATCCCTTGACACCCCGGTCCGGAAACCCTATATATCTTCCTGCCTGGTGACACGTTTCCCAGGGGGCAACACCCGTTCCCATTCCGACCACGGTCGTTAAGCCCCTGGGGCCGATGATACTGCTGGGAATTACTTTGGCGGGAAAGTAGGTCGTTGCCAGGCTTAAAAAAAGCCCTCCCTGGTGGAGGGCTTTTTTTTTGTTTTTCCGGCCATCGCCGAGCCCGGACTCCCGGTTCAATCGGTTCGAACCCCTACTTTGTCACGGACTGCTCGTCGGTTTCCTCG
>JAHFOZ010000386.1:0-1772 GCA_023261405.1 Planctomycetota bacterium | reverse complement strand
TCCGCCGGCGCGGGACGCGTGTCGGCCTTGGCGGCCTCGCCCGGCAGCCGCGAACCGGACGGGGGGAGCCCGTCGTGGCTCGTCTCGTCCAGAGGGGCCGGCGAGAGCTGCTGAGTGGCGGGGTGGCGGAGCGCCAGGTACGAGAGCGAGCCCAGCGTGGAGAGCAGCGAGACCGGCAGAGTCAGCCCCAGCCCCAGGGCGACTCCCATGTAGATGGGCATGAGGCCCTCCATGCTCTCCTTCCACACCTTCTGGATCCCAGGTTCGGCTGCGGGGAATACGAGTTCCGGCAGAAAGAAGGCCCGGATCGCCAGGTCCACGGTCACGAAACCGATCACGCCCGTGGCGACGGTTACGATGAGCCAGTGGAGGATCATCCTCCCCCACTGCCGGCGCACGGTGTTCCACGCGGCATTCACCGCCCCGCTGAGCCTCGCCCCCTCGATGGCGGCCGCCGCCGGGATGTACATCGACCCCAGCTGGTAGAGAATCGCCCCCATGACCGCGACGAGGGCGAAGATCATCGGGATGAAGTAGACGAGCCGGAGCGTCGTGGCCATGCCCGTGCTCGAATTCCGGGCCAGCCCCAGGAGCCACAGCACCCCCACTGAGAAGAGCGAAGGAAGCAGGATGCCCGGGTAGATCAGGGCCGTGGCGAGCTGGGATTTCAGGTATCCCAGAACCCCGCCCACCTCGTACTCCTCGTCCTCCAGCTGGCGGCGCGTGACGTACGCGAGGGCCACCAGCACGAACGCCATCCCGAACACCCCCGCGGCATGCGAGGCGAGGTACAGGGCGCGATGGCCCGCCGTGGCTTCCTGATCGCCGAGCCACCTCCCGAGGAGGAGCACGATGGCGATGGGGACCAGGCCCACCGCGGCGAACAGGAGCTTCTTGGGCTCGAAAGCATACGATGCGCAGCGCAGGAGGTCCACCGGCGAGTAGTATTTCGCCACCATCGGCTCAAGTACCGGCGTGACCCGCACAGGGGCCACCGGCAGAGGGCGGGTCCCCCGCCGCGGAGGGATCTCCGGCTTCCCCTCCGGAGCCCCCGCAGGGGCGGCAGAGGGAGGTTTCGAATCCGATGGCGCCTTGGTAGCAGGCTTGGGTTCCGGCGCCGGCTTCGCCTCGGGTGACGGCTTGACGGCCTCCATCTCCTCGGTAAGCTCGGATTCGGGATCCGGCTTCCGCGCCACGCGCGCCTCCCGGGCGGGCGCGATCCTGGGAGGGGGCACGGAGGTGGGGCTCCTGGGCGCGTCCGCCCTGGGGACCTTCGAGGTCGTCGGCTTGGGAGGCTCCGACTTCGGCGGAGGCACGGATGTGGCGGGCCGGGGCACCTCCGTCTTTGGAGCCTCTTTCATCCGGGCGGGCGCGGCAAAATACTCGGCGAGCTCCGGCACCTCGTTGGCCGCGCGCCAGGGCTGTCCCAGCTTCTTCACTAGATCCGTGGGCCGCAACTGCCCGCCCTTCACGAGCAGGAGCACGTCGTCGAACGCGAGGACGCTGTTGTGGCCGGGAAGGCCCAGCATCCATTCCTTCTTGCCTTCTGCCATGGTCAAGGATGTCCAACCTGATTCATGGGCACCGATTTCACCACCCAGACACGAAGACAGCAGGGATTCCCTTTCGCGCCCTGGTGTCTTTGTGCCTTTGTGGTTAGAAACATGCCTTCGTTCCCACCGGGACTCCTTCAGGCCGTGATCATCTCCCGCACGGACCTGGCCCTCGCCTCCACTTCCTCCTCCGAGACCTTCTGCAGCCGGCGGGTCCCG
>JAHFOZ010000385.1 GCA_023261405.1 Planctomycetota bacterium | reverse complement strand
GCCCTTGGGGACGTCCACGTCGCGAAGGCGCTTCAAGTCCTCGGAGACCTTCCGCTTGCGGACGACGGCCTGGTCGATGCGGGCGCGCGAGGTCTCGATCTCGCAGCGGGCCACCTCGCGCTCGGCGACCAGGTCGCGGGAGTCGATCTCGAACACGGGCTGTCCCCCCTTGACCTCGCCCTGGCGGACGAGGATCTTCTGGATGCGTCCCGTGATCTCGGAGGCCACCACGGCAGTCTGGAGCGGCTCGATGGAGCCCACGGAGTTCGAGGTGACGATCTCCTCGACCCGGCCCGTCGCGAGCGACAGGGTCCGCACCCGGGTCGATTTGCGGCCGTTGAACGCCACGCCGGCGGCGATGGCCACGGCGAGGGCGACGAAGAAGAGGATGAGCCAGGGGCGTCGGCGGTTCACGGTGTCGGCCATTCTATCGTTAGGACAAGCGGACGCAAGGCGCTGTTCCCCGGATTCGGCGCGGCTTGTGGTGAGCCCACGTTGATTCCCCCCGGGGGGCCCGCCGCCGGGCAACCCGGGGAATCGATGCAGTCGAACCCTTATTCGAGCGGGATCCGGATCGGGACTTCCAGCCCCTCCTGCGCGAGCCCGGTGCCCCGGATGAGGACGTGGACGTAGGGCAGGCCGCGCCATTCTTCCAGGGCCTGAGCGGCAAGCTCCGCTCGAACGGGGTTCCCGGCGAGGGTGCAGGGGTCGAGGATGACCGGCGCGCGGGAAGCGCCGGGCGGGAGGGGGATGCGGAGGTGGATGCGCTGCGCGCCCGAGAAGGGGTCTGCGAAGAACGGCCCGCAGTCGGGGGCGCTGACTTCGTAGCGCTGGAGCCACTGCCGGCGACCGTCGGGCCCCGTTGTCCCGGAGCTGTAAGCCAGGCGGAGCGGGCCGATGGTCTTGCGGTTGAAAACCTGGAGCAGGGGATCGCCGTAAAGCACGCGCGTGGCCGCCTGGAAGAAGGACTGGCCCGCGGAGGGGGCCGGCGGGCGGCCTTCGACGAGGCGGGCGAAGGAGGGCGGGCGGCCGCCCGAGGCGAGGATGGCCTGGTCGTAGGTGTGCTTGAGGACTTCGCCCAGGGGGGCTTCCGCGAGGATGGCGTGGGTCCACTCGGAACCCACGAGGGCGGGGTGGGATTCCTGTAGCGGGGCGAGCACGGCGGGCGCGCCGTTGCGGAGGAGGCCCAGGAGGAAGGAGGCGTCGGGGGGCACGGTGCGGCGCCGCAGGACGCCCCCGGCGGTCTCGAACACCGCGCCGGCGGCGCCGGTGGCGTCGGCGGCGGAGAAGGCGATGAGGGCGTCGAGCTTCAGGCCGTCGAGGGCCTGGGCGGGGAAGCCGGCGATCCCTTCGGGTCCGCCCGGGCCGGAGAGGAGGAGGAAGTCGCATTGCTCGAGGTCGGTGACGTTCTTCTTGAGGAACGTGGGGTCGCCGGTGGCGCCGTCGAGGATGCGGAGGGGCAGGTCGGTGGCCCACTCGAGGCGCTGCGTAGCCGAGCCCGGGGCCGGGGCGCCGAAGTTCGCGTAGGTGACGTTGAGGAGCCGCTTCTCCACGCGGGCCTCGATCCCCTCGAGGGACTGCATCTGGCGGCGGAGGAGGGCGGGGCTGGCGGCGGGGAAGTATCCGAAGGCGAAGTCGGGGAAGGGGTCGTCGTCCAGGCCGCAGGCGATCTCGAGCAGGGCGAGGTGCGAGTTCGCGTCGATCTCCTCGGGCCGCATGAAGACGGCGACGTAGCCCGGGTGCGTGGCCTTGAGCCACGAGGCAAGCGCGGAGCGGTCCTTGACGGGGTCCTGGAAGCGGAAGACCGGGGCATTCCGTCGCTTCGCGAGCCAGGCAACAGAGGGGTACATGGGGCTCTCGGGGCCGATCGTGGAGAGGATGGCATAGCGGGGGAGGAGTTCCCCCTCCGGCGCGGCGGGCCCGCAGGAGGAGAGGAGGATCGCGAGGAGGGCGGCGCGGCGCATGGGAGCATCTGAGCAGAAAGAGAGGTCCGCCTCAAAACAATTCCGATCCGCCCCGGGTTGGATCTCTATGAGAACCATCGGCATCCTGTCGGCGCTGTTCCTGGGGGGCGCGGCGCCTTCGCGGCCGGACAAGCCCAATCTCATCGTGATCCTCGCGGACGACCTGGGGTGGACCGACCTGGGATGTTTCGGAAGCGGGTACTACGAGACTCCGAACATCGACCGGCTGGCCGCGCGGGGAGTGAAGTTCACCCACGCGTACTCCGCCTGCACCGTCTGCTCTCCCACGCGGGCGAGCCTCCTCACGGGGAGGTATCCGGCGCGCCTCCACGTGACGGACTGGATTCCGGGGCACAAGAAGCCTGACGCGAAGCTGCGGGTGCCCGCCTGGACCCAGTACCTGAGGCCCGAGGAACTCACGCTCGCGGAGGCTCTCCGGGAGCACGGGTACGCCACGGCGAGCATGGGGAAGTGGCACCTGGGCGGGGAGGCGCATTTCCCGGAGAAGCACGGATTCGACCGGAACGTCGCAGGGACCCACCAGGGCCAGCCGCCGAGCTACCACAGTCCCTACAAGATCGCGACGCTTGCGGACGGGCCCGCGGGCGAGTACCTCACGGACCGGCTGGCGGCGGAGGCGGCGCGGTACATCGAGGAGAACAAGGACCGGCCCTTCTTCCTTTACCTGCCGCACTACGCGGTGCATACGCCGCTGCAGGCGCGGAAGGAGAAGGTGGAGAAGTACCAGGCGAAGGCGAAGGCCGGGGGCCATTCGAACGCCGTGTACGCGGCGATGATCGAGAGCATGGACGAGGGGGTGGGGACGATCCTGGCGAAGCTGGAGGAGCTGAAGATCGCGGAGCGGACCGTGGTGGTCTTCACCTCGGACAACGGGGGGCTGCTTCGGATCACGTCGAACGCGCCGCTTCGCGCGGGGAAGGGGTCGGCGTACGAGGGGGGCGTGCGGGTGCCGCTGATCGTCTCCTGGCCGGGAGAGATTCGCGCGGGGGCCGTCTGCGACACGCCCGCGATCACGCCCGACCTGGCGTCGACGCTGCTGGAGCTGGCGGGGGTGAAGGTGGATGCCGCGCGCTTCGTGGACGGCGTGAGCCTGGCGCCGCTGCTCCGGGGGAAGGGGGACGTGAAGCGGGAGGCGATCTACTGGCACTATCCGCATTACCATCCGGGAGGGGCCACGCCGTACGGGGCGCTGCGCCGGGGTTCCGAGAAGCTGATCGAGTTCTTCGAGGACGGCCGCTGCGAGCTCTACGATCTGGCGGAGGACCCGGGGGAGGCGAAGGACCTGGCGGCCGCGCGCCCGGAGAGGGTCCGCGAGTTGATGAAGGATCTCGCGGGCTGGAGGGAGGCGGTGGAGGCGCAGATGCCCTCGGGGAACCCGGGCTTCAAGCCCAAGAAGTGAAGGCGGCTCTCAGGACCCGATGAACGCGAGGACGGCGGGGCGGAGGAAGGGGAGCTGGAGGAACCCGCGGAGGCGGTTGACCTGGTCGCGGGCCATCTCCTGGAGGCGCTCGGGGGTGGGGCGATCGGCGGCCTGGAACGCCTGGGGGGAGGTGTCGAGGGTGGTGAGCGTGCGCGCGACAGAGGTGACGTAGAGGCTGGAGACGAGGCGGAAGTGGGTGGAGCCGTCCGGAAGGGGGCACCAGGGGAAGGCATCCACGGTGACTTCCGTGGTGTCGCTGACCTCGCGTCCCGCTTCCTTCACGGGGAAGGGGCCCCCGAGCCGGAGCAGCGTCTCGCGGGTCATCCGGTACTCCTCCGCCTCCTCGGGGGTGGAGGAGAAGCCGCGCTGGATGAGCAGGAGGTTGAGGGCCTCCTCGACCCATTCGCGTCCCGCGCTGCAGACGAATTCGCGGATCCACATGCGGCCGGAGGCGGCGAAGGCATGCAGGAACCACTTGAACTGGCTGCCCGTGCGGGTTCGGCAGTAGTCTCCCGTGAGATCCTTGAGGTGCCCCGCCAGTTCGCCGTGGGGGCCCTGGCCGGTGGCCATGAGCCGGCGCGCCATCACCATGGTCTCGCGGTCCTGGTGGCGGAGCGTCTGGATCTGCTGGGCATTTGCGAAGGCCAGTTCGGCGAACCCGCGGAGGCGGTCGCCCGGGGTGGGACGCTCGAGGAATTCCTCGACGTAGGAGGATAGGGGGAACTTGAAAGCCTTCTCCATCTCGTCCAGATCGCAGACGAAGACGCAGTGTCTTGGGGGCACGACATCCCTCCCTCGACGGGCCCCGGCCCGCCGCTCTCACTACTTCTTGGCCGCCGCTTTCTGCTTCTTGGAGACCACGGTGGATACCTTGGGCGCGACCCAGTGCGGTTCCTTGAGGAGGACGAGGCCTCCCGTGGGGCCGGGAACGGCGCCGTGGACGAAGATGAGGTTCTTGTCCTTCTGGATCTTGACGACGTCGAGGTTTTTGGCGCAGACCTGCTCGTGGCCCCAGTGGCCGGCCATCTTCTTTCCAGGATACACGCCCTGGGAAATGGAATGCTGGCGGCCGAGGGAGCCGGGGGCGCGCTCGCGGTCGGACTGACCGTGGGTGGCGGGGAGGCCGTGGAAGCCCCAGCGGCGGACCACGCCCATGAACCCGCGGCCCTTGGAGGTCCCGATCACATCGATCTTCTTGAAGTTGTCAAAAATGGAGACGTCCAGGCGATCGCCCCGCTTGACGTCATCCTTGCCATCCCACGGAATCTCGCGGAGGATCTCAAAGGTCTCCTTGACTTCCTTGAGCTGGCGGTCGAGGGCCTTGCGGCGCTCGTCGTCCTTCAGGTCGCCCTTGGGGATGAGGTGGCCGAGTTCCGACTTGGAGACGTTCTTGGCGCGCCTCTTGCCGAAGGAAATCTGGAGCGCCGGGTAGCCGTCGTTCTTCTCGGTCTTGACCTGGGTGACGGTGCATGGACCCGCTTCGATGACCGTGACGGGGAAGCAGCGGCCCCTGTCGTCGAAAACCTGGGTCATTCCGAGTTTGCGGCCGAGCAGGCGGCTGACCATGGCTGGAATCTCCGAACAGACAGACCCTGCGTACCAGACCCGCCCGTTCGTGACCAGTCGACTCAATGATGCGAAACTGGTCCCGAACTGCTGCGGCTCAGAATAAAAGCCGGGGTGTGAAATGGGGAAGGGGGGCCTTGCCGCCCTCATCCACGTCGATCCAATCGACTTGGACTCAATCCCTGAACCAGGGAAAGGCTGAGATATGGATTTGTCCAGCGCCCGCATGTGCACTCCGAAGCGTCTCCGCGACGGAGCAGGACTTGGTGCTCAAATATATGCGGACAAGCCGAACGGCCGATTAGTA
>JAHFOZ010000015.1:21319-22945 GCA_023261405.1 Planctomycetota bacterium | reverse complement strand
GAGCGCCTCCTGGAGAAGGGCAAGATCATCGTCAAGCGCGCCTACGCCGACTGGACCCGCTACCGCGACTACAAGCAGGCGCTCCACGAGTCCGCGATCGAGCTCATCGAGGTCCCCAAGCGCTCCACCGCCGGCAAGAACTCGGCCGACATCCGGATGTGCGTCGACGCCATCGACATGGCTCACTCCAAGGCCCACATCGACACCTTCGCTCTCCTCACGGGCGACAGCGACTTCTCTCCCCTGGTCTCCAAGCTCAAGGAAAACGGGAAGCGCGTCATCGGCCTGGGCATGAAGGACTCGACCTCCGGGCTCCTCGTGGACAACTGCGACGAGTTCGTCTACTACGAGGACCTCGACCGCCCCGTCACCGCCCCGGAGATCCCCACCGACCTCGCCAAGCTGAAGAAGGAGGCCTTCGAGCTGATCGTGGACACGATCGTGGCGCTCAAGCGCGACAACCGCGACACGCTTTACTCCTCGCTCATCAAGGACACGCTCAAACGCAAGAAGCCCCAGTTCGACGAGGCCTACCACGGCTACCGCACCTTCCAGGACCTCCTGGAGGACATGGAGCGCAGCGGCGTGGTGACCCTCGCCCAGGACCCGCGCAGCGGCACGTTCGTGGTGACGGGGTTCGCGAAGAAGAAGTAGCCGCCGGGCGGCGGTTCACCCCTCGGTGTGCCAGCTCGAGGCGCCCAGGAAGGCGCGGCACTTCGGGCAGGCGTAGATCTTCTCCCGCACGTAGATGGTGACCTCGGTCTCGTAGGTCCGCAGATTCTCCCAGGTCAGCTCGGCCCGGCAGAAGGGACAGACGAAGCCGCCCGTCTCCCCCCCCATCACGCGGTCGCGCACCCTCTCCGCCACGCGCCGGGAGGCGGAGGCAGGATCCGGCACCGAGGAGCAGGCGGTGCAGACCCCGCCCTTTCCCTCGAACGCCTTCCCACAGAGGGCGCACCTCCCGCCGGACTTGCCCTGAGCGGGGCCGAAGGGCTTGCGAGAGGCCATCCGGGAGCGGATTCTAAGCGGGGCCGAAAGAGCTGTCAATCCTCGGCCACCCGATCTTCCTGATTCCACTTGACAACTGATGAATTGTAAAGTATAAATTCAGAGGTTCTTACGGATTCACAGGAAGGAGAGAGGGTATGGCAGACATCCGCCCCCCCGGCAGCGAGACCGTCATCGGCTCCGACGTGCAGATCAAGGGCGAGCTCTCGTTCGAGGGCTCCATGAAGGTCGAAGGCAGGATCGAAGGCAAGATCGTCACCAAGGGCCGCCTCTTCCTCGGCAAGGGCGCCCAGATCACCGCCGAGGTCGCCGTCGGCCAGGTCAACGTCGAGGGCACCTTCAAGGGCAACGTCGTCGCCTCCGAGCGCATCGAGCTCGCCTCGACCGCGCACGTGCTGGGCGACATCAGAGCCCCGAAGCTCGTCATCGCGGAAGGAGCCACGTTCGTGGGCAACTGCCACGTGAGCCCCGACGCGCTCAAGGACGTGAAGCCCGCGGAGTTCGTCGTCCCCATGGCGGCCACGCCGATCAAGCGATAGCGCCCGGGGAGCGATGTCCAAGGAGAACGCCCGCCGTCTGATATTCTGCCCGCGCTGCGACGCGCGGCAGGAGGTCTCG
>JAHFOZ010000015.1:0-21309 GCA_023261405.1 Planctomycetota bacterium | reverse complement strand
CTCGCACGTCACGAAGTCGACCTCCTGCCCCGGTTGCCATCGGAACATCGCCACGCAGGACCTCGAAATCAACGAGTACTGCGCGAAGATCGAGATGTACACCGCAGGGATCGTCACGGTCGGGCGGAAGGGGACGCTGATCGCGGAGGTCCGCGCGGAAGGCGTCGTGGCGAGGGGCGAGATCAAGGGCCCCGTGAAATCCCGGGGGCCCGTGCTCCTGGAGAAGACGGGCAAGCTCTTCGGGAACCTGAACTCCCCGACGCTCCAGGTGGTCGAGGGCGCCCAGCTCGTGGGCATGATCGTGACGGGCCCGCGCGCCGGGGAACTCCTGGCGGAGATCGAAGCCGGCGTCCCCTGCGCGATGCCGGCCCCCGTCCGCGCCTCGGCGTAATCGTTCGGCTGCAAGGAGTCCCCAGCTTGCCTGCCTGAGGGACAACCCAGGGAATCCTTGCGGGCTCACCCCGAGGAATCGGCGAACCTCCGGGCCGCCTCCGGTTGTCGCAATCGGAGAGGGAATCCTCATGGTCCTCCGCTCGGCGCTCCTCCTCCTCCTTGCCTGGCCCGCGCCCGCGGACGAGGCCGAAGTCTGGAAGCTCCTCGACGACCGGACCACGCCCGTCGAGAAGGTCAAGGCGGCGGCCGGGGCCGATCCGGCCAGGCTCATGGAGGTCCTGCGGCGCGGCCGGCCCCTCCCTCCTTCGACCCCGGGAGAACTCAAAGAGCGCCTGGTCGACGCGTTCGGCCGCGAGACGGACCACTGCATCGTCGTCCCGAAGAGCTACTCCCCCGAGAAGCCCGCCGGTGTCCTCATCGTCCTTCATGGCCTGGGCGGGAACGGGGAACAAGCCAAGAAGCTGCTCGAGGACTTCGCGGAGGAGCGGAATTTCATCCTCCTCTGTCCCACGGCGCAGAAGGAGCCGGCGGCCGCGCCGAACGAGGACTCGCACGACTTCACCGCGCAGCTCTTCAAGCACTGGTGGTGCTACCGCGAGGGGAACTTCCCGTTCGCCGCCCTGCTGGACGCCAAGCGGCGTTTCGCGATCGACGAGAACCGCGTCCTCCTCGCCGGCGCGTCGATGGGCGGGTTCGGGACCTGGAACATCGGCCTCCGCTACCCCGACCGCTTCGCCGGGCTCCTCCCGGTGTGCGGCGGAATTTCGCGGATCGAGTTCGCCGGAGGGCGTGACCCGCGGATGCGCAAAATCCTCGGGAACGCCTTCCATCTGCCGGTCTATTACATCCACGGGGACGCGGACGAGGTCGTCCCCGTCGGGCCCGAGCGGTGGACGCGCGACGACCTGAAGGCGCTCGGCCTCGCCGGCACCTACGTCGAGGTCCCGAAGGGGAAGCACGACCTGCGCCCGCAGTGGACGGAACTCCGGAAGGGGATCGACCCCTGGCTCGCGGCGCGCGTGCGGCAGCCCCACCCGCCCGAGGTGCGCCACCATGCGATCGCCGACTACGCGCCTCAGTCCTTCTGGGTGCGGGTCGCGGAGTTCGCGGGCGGACCGGCCGACGTCAAGGCCGTGGCGAAGGGGCAGGCGATCGACTTCACGGCCACGGGCGCGAAAAAGATCACGTTCTACATCGACGAGAAGCTGATCGACCTCTCCAAGCCGGTGCGCATCACGTCGAAGGGGAAGAAGCTCTTCGAGGGCAAGGTCCCGCCCAGGCTCGAGACGGTGGTGGAGACCTGGCGCGCCCGCGAGGACCGCGATCTTCTTTACCGCGCCTCCGTCACGGTGAGCGTCCCCTGAGCGCTGAGCCGCAGAAGTTCGGGACCCGCTGTACCCGCCCCCCGCGGCCAACGGGCCCCAAAGTTGCACCGCCGCTCCGACTTACAATTCTTGCGGCCGATCCCCCGAAGAAGTAAAGTCCCCTCGGATATCATGATGAGACTGAGAGCGGCGAGCCTCGGGATCCTGCTCTGCCTGGCTTTGGGCGGACCGGGCCGGATTCATGGTTCCGAGGACCAGGCGGCCCCCGCCGCCCTGGCGCCGGTCGGGCCCGTGGGACACTGGAAAGGCGATGACGGCGCGACTCCCACCGCGGCGGCTGATGCGTCGGGGAACGGTTTCCACGGGTCCTATGCTGCGGGGGCCAAGACATCGACGGAATGTCCCGTGACGAAGTTCCAGAACCCAGGCTGCTTCACCTTCGACGGGGCGACCGGGTTCGTCTCCATCCCCGACTCCCCGGTCCTCCGGATCACCGGGGACATCACGGTCGCCTTCTGGAAGCGCAAGACCGCGCCCGTCAAGGACTGGGTCCGCATCGTGGGCAAGGGGAACGGGGCGCAGCGGAACTTCGGGATCTGGGAATACCCCGACGCCGATGGCCGCATCAAGTGCCAGATGTACAACTCGGGCGGCGGGTCGGTCCTCGAACTGGACAGCCCCGCCGGCACGGCGATCAACACCTGGGTTCACATCGTCTTGACGGTCTCCGTGAACGCCGCCGCGCTCTACGTCAACGGGGCCCTCGTGGCCAACGGCACGCGGACCGGCGATCCCGGGACCGCGGCCGATCCGCTGACCATCGGACACGCGGGCTACCACGGATTCTTTCCAGGCCAGGTCGACGATGTCCGGGTCTACGACCGCGCCCTCTCCATGGGCGAGGTCGTCTACCTGGCCGGTGGCCAAGGCCCTCCCGCGGCCCCGACGGCCCTCGCGGCGGCGGCCGCAGGTCCCCGGCAGGTCGCGCTCTCATGGACCGCCTCCCCCACCCCGCCGCCCGCCGGCACCGCCACGTACTACATCGTCAAGCGCTCCACGACCCCGGGAAAGGGCTACACCACGGTGGCTTCCCTGCTGAGGACCCCGACGCACACCGACACCCGGCCCGACGACAAGACGCCCTGCCACTACGTCGTGACCGCGGTGAACACCGGCGGCGAGAGCGTCCCCTCGAACGAGGTCGCGGTCCCTCCCCAGGCGAAGTGAGCGATGCGAACGCTCTCCGGCTCGCGTGCCGGATGCTGATGGCCCGACTCGCGAGGATGCCGTAGACTATCCCCTTGGGATATCCGGTCCCCGTCCCCGTGCCGACCCATGCAGGGATTCGGGGGCCTTGATCTCCCACGTCGAACGTCCTGACTGCGCCTCCACACGAATGGAGCTTCACGCATGATCCTTCGATGCACGCTCACGGTGTTGCTCGCGGCCGCCGGGCAGGACTCGACGAAGCCGCCCGACGTCGGCGACTGGCCGCGCTGGGCGGGACCCAACGGCAACTGCAGCTCCGATGAGAAGGGATTGCTGAGGGAATGGCCTAAGGAGGGCCCGAAGGTTCTCTGGAGGATCCCCGTCGCGGCCGGCTCCAATCACCCTTCCGTCGCCGGCGACGACCTCTGCTACGCCCAGCTCGAGGACAATCAGACCCGGGAAACCGTGAAGTGCATCGATTCAAACACCGGGAAGGAGAAGTGGAGCCACGGTTACGACGTGCCGCCGGTCTGGCACGTCGGCTGGGGTCAGCTCGGCGTCCGGGCCACCCCCACCCTCACCGAGAAACACGTGTACGAGATCGGGACCTTCGGCCACGCGTTCTGCTTCGATCGCAAGACCGGGGCCATCGTCTGGAAACAGAACTTCCGGGAACAGTCTCCGTATCTGGACGGCACGCTGAAGGGCGCCGGAAACCTCGAATGGAAAGGCTTCAACGGATCGCTCGTCCCGCTGGGCGACAAGATCCCGTATTTCTACTGGCAGGGCGGCAACCCGGCCATCCCCGCCTGGGCCAAGACGGACGTCAGCAACAAGATGCAGTTCTTCGCGTACGACGCCTGCACGGGTAAGGTGGCGTGGAAATACGAGGAAGACTGCCCGCCGGGCTCCCGCGGTCCCGGCCTGATCACCGGCAGCGGCCTGCCGATCAAGTTCAGGGACGAGGACTGCCTCGTCGTCCACGGCAACCGCCAGTGGAAGATCCTGCGCCTGGCCGACGGCAAGCAGGTCTGGAATTGGGAATGCTCCGGTCCCCAGGAAGCTCCCGCCTGGGCCAGCGGAGGCCTCAAGCGCGTCGGCCCCGATCTCTACCTCGATTCCCTCAATGGCTGGGTCCCGTCGCTGGTCGAATGCGATTTCAGCCAGCCGGACCCGAAGCCCAAGGTCCTCTGGTCCAATCATGGGATCCATGAGGCCGTCACGCCGCCGGTGATCTGGGATGGCTGCATCTACGGGTTCTACATCGACGCGCGCGATGAGGCTTCGGACATCGGGGCGAAACCCGGCGAACAGAACTTCTCCTTCCGCTGCAGCGACCTGAAGACGGGAAAGCTGCGCTGGAAGGAGCAGGGATTCCATCTGGGGTTGTCGATCACCGCCGCCGACGGCCTGCTCTTCATCCACGACCATCAACGGTTGACCCTGGTCGAGGCCAACGCCGGCGCCTACCTGCAGAAAGGCCGCGTCACCGGCCTGCACACGCTGACGAACATCGGCAAGAATTCCCAGAAGGGGCTGCTGGACTGGAGCATGCCGGTCGTCTCGAGGGGCCGGCTGTTCGTCCGGACGCCCATCGAGATCATCTGCTACGACATCAAGGAGCCGAAGGCAAAATGACCCGCACGGGATCTGTCGCCGCAGTTCTCGCCTTCCTCGCGGCGTGCGGCAATCCTGCCCAGGCGCCGCCGTCAACGCCCGGGGAGGCGGGCGCGGCCGGCAGGCCACCCCGGGGCTTTCGCGGCGACGGCTCGGGACGCTTCCCCGAGGCCACGCCGCCGCTGGAATGGGGCCCCGGCCGGAACATCCTCTGGACCACGAAGATCGGCCCGAACAAGTACTCCTCGCCCGTCGTCGCCGGCCGCCGGATCTTCCTCGTCGCCGATCCGGATCTCCTGTTCTGCGTGGACGCCGCCGACGGGACCATCCTCTGGCAGCGGTCCAACGGCTTCGCCGACCTGCCGGACAAAGTCGAGGGAAAGCTGCCGCGCGGGGACACCGGCAACACCACCCCCACCCCCGTCAGCGACGGCCGCTTCGTTTACGCCGTCTTCGGCACCGGCATCGTCGCCTGTTATGACCTGAAGGGCGAGCGGCAGTGGATCCAGCATCACAACTTGAATCCCGCTACCGAGTACGGCCGCGCAGCCTCCCCCGTGCTCGTGGACGGCAAGCTGCTGGTCACGCTCTCGTACCTGATCGCCCTCGACGCCGGGACGGGCCGGCCGGTCTGGAAGAACAAGGCCGTCATGGAGCAATACGGCACGCCCATCCCGGCGAGGATCTGGGGAGTGGACGTCGCCGTCATGGCTTCCGGACAGGTCGTCCGCGTCTCCGACGGCGCTCTCCTGGCCACCGACCTCGGAGGCCTGCGATACGCCAGCCCCATCGTCCAGGACGGCACGGTCTACCTGATCCAGGCCGGATCGAGCGCGCAGCGATTCTCCGCCGTGGCCACCAACCAATGGCAGGCGACGAAAGTGTGGGAACAGGAACTCGAAGGGAACTTCTATGCCTCGGCCGTCTGGGACCAGGGCCTGATCTACGTGATTTCCAACGAGGGCATGTTCAGCATCCTCGATTCAAAGGACGGGAAGATCCTGGCCAGCCGGGAGCTCGACATCCCCAGCGCCAACAGCCGCCCCGGCATCGCCGACGGCAACCTGTACCCCAGCCTCGCACTGGCCGGGAACCACCTCTTCGTCCTCAATGACCAGGGCGACACGCTCGTCCTGGAGCCCTGCCGGCAGTACAAGGAACTCAGGCGCAACCGCCTGCCCGCCGGCCACGGCAGCGCGCCCGCCTTCGATGGAACGCGCATCTACCTCCGCGGCGGGCAGAGCCTGTATTGCATCGGGGAGAAGTAGCAGGGCGGGCGACGCTATGAAACACGAAGCGCGACCCTGGGAATTCTGGATCGACGTCGGCGGGACCTTCACGGATTGCCTGGGACGCCGGCCCGATGGCCGGATCCTCACCCACAAACTCCTGAGCACGAGCACCTACAAGGGCAAGGCCGCCGCGGGGTCCGGGAGCGGCCTCCTCGTCGATTCCCAGCGCTCCGGGGATCCGGACGGGTTCTTCGAGGGCTTCCAGATGCGCTGCGGCGGGGAGACGGTCCGCGTGAAATCCTTCCAGGCCGCCGGGGGACGGCTCCTTCTCGATCGCCCCCTCCAGGCCGAGATCCGGCGCGGCATGGCCTATGAACTTCACAGCGACGAGGAGGCTCCCGTCGCGGGCATCCGCTGGCTGCTGGGCCGGCGTCTCGCGGACCCGATCGGCGCGGTCCGGGTCCGGCTCGGCACCACCCTGGGCACCAATGCCCTCCTTGAGCGCCGCGGGGCCCGCACCGCCTTCGTGACCACGAGGGGCTTCGGCGACGTCCTGCGCATCGCCTACCAGAACCGCCCGAAGCTCTTCCAGCTCGACATCCGCAAGCAAAGGGAGCTCTACGAAGAGGTGGTCGAGCTGGACGAGCGCCTCGACAGCGACGGCCGGGTGATCCGGTCGCTCGACGAAAACGAGGCACGAACCAGACTGTCAGCCGTTCGCGCGCAGGGCGTCGTGTCGCTGGCCGTCTGCCTCATGAACGCCTACCGGAACGACGCGCACGAGCGGATCGTCGAACGCATCGGGAGGGAGCTCGGGTTCGAGTACGTTTCATGCCAGGTCACGCGCCTTCAGAAGCTCGTGTCGCGCGCCGACACGACGGTCGTGGACGCCTACCTCACGCCGGTCATCCGCGGGTATGTCCGCGGCATGCGGACGCGGATGCCCGAGGCCTTGATCCAGCTCATGACCAGCGCGGGCGGGCTGGTGGACGCGGCCCGCTTCACCGGCGCGGAGAGCATCCTTTCGGGACCGGCAGGCGGGGTCGTGGGGCAGGCCTGCATCGCCCGGGAGGCCGGCTTCGGGAAGTCGATCGGCTTCGACATGGGCGGCACGAGCACGGACGTGAGCCGCTTCGACGGCGACTACGAGTTCCGCTTCGAGATGGAGCTGCACGACTCGAGATCGGGCACGGGCGTGCGGATCGTCGCGCCCATGATGGCCGTCGAGACCGTCGCGGCCGGCGGCGGCTCGATCTGCTCGTTCGACGGGCAGAAGCCGGTCGTGGGGCCCGAGAGCGCAGGCGCCGATCCGGGGCCCGCCTGCTACGGCCGCGGCGGACCGCTTTGCCTGACGGATGTGAACCTGTACCTCGGCCGGATTCTGCCCGCCCGGTTCGCGTTCCCGCTGGACCGCGGGGCGGTGGAGTCGCGTCTCCAGGAGCGGGTCGACCAGATCGCGGCGGCGACGGGCCGGCGCTATCATCCCGAGGAGCTCGCGGCCGGTTTCGTCGCCATCGCCAATGCCAACATGGCCGCGCCGATCAAGAAGGTCTCGGTCGCGCAGGGCTACGACGTGCGTGATTACGTCCTGGTCAGCTTCGGCGGCGCCGGCGCCCAGCATGCCTGCGCCATCGCCCGGGAGCTGGGGGTCCGCCGCATCCTCCAGCATCCGTACGCGGGCGTCCTCAGCGCCTTCGGCATCGGGATGGCGGACGTAAGGAAGTTCGCCGCCCGGGACGTCTGCAGGCCCTGCAGCAGGGCGGAACTCGCGGCCCTGGAGCCGCTCTTCGCCGGAATGGAGGCCGAGCTCACCGAACAGGTCCGGAACGAGGGGCTTCCCGACGACCGGATCCGTCCCCCGCAGCGGCTGCTCGAGATGCGCTACCAGGGACAGGAGGCGCAGATCGGAGTGAAGCGGCCTGCCGACGGCGACTACGCCGCCGAGTTCGAGCGGTTGCACCGCCTTCAGTTCGGGTTCACCCACCCGGGACGGCCGATCGAGATCTTCGCCGCCCGCGTGGAGGTCACCGGGGAGACCGCGAAGCCCGGGCGGCCGGTCGCCCGTGACCGGAGTGCGCCGGCGCCGGCCGGAAGAGACGACCCTGGCCTGGTTCCAGGGACGCTGGCAGGAGACGGGCGTGTTCGGGCGCGAGGACCTCCGGCCCGGCGACCGCATCGCCGGCCCCGCGATCATCGCGGAGGCGACCAGCACCGTCGTCGTGGAGCCCGGCTGGGAGGCGGAACTGACGGGGCGCGACGACCTCATCCTGAGCGACCAGGCCGGGCCTCCGGGGGCGGAGGCGTTCGGCGAAGCCGTCGACGCGATTCAGCTGGAGCTCTTCAACAACCGCTTCGTGTCCATCGCCGACCAGATGGGGGCCGCGATGCAGAAGACGGCCCTGTCCACGAACGTGAAAGATCGGCTCGACTTCAGCTGCGCCCTCTTCGATCCCGCCGGAAACCTCGTGGTCAACGCGCCCCACATCCCCGTGCATCTGGGGGCGATGAGCGAATGCGTCCGGCGCATCATGGCGGACGATCCCGATCTCCGTGCCGGAGACGTCATCGTCACGAACGACCCCTACCGCGGCGGGAGCCACCTGCCGGACGTCACGGTCGCCACGCCGGTCTTCGATGGGACAGGCTCGCGCATCCTCTTCTTCGTGGCCAGCCGGGCGCATCATGCGGAAATCGGGGGGATCACGCCCGGATCGATGCCGCCCACCTCGCGCACCCTCGCGGAAGAGGGCGTCGTGATCCGCAGCTTCAGATTGGTCCGCGATGGGCGGATGGATGAGAAGGGCCTGCGGGAGGTCCTGTCGCGGGGCCCGTATCCCTCGCGCGCGGTCCGGGAGAACATCGCGGACATCAACGCCCAGCTCGCGGCCAACCGGATCGGTGTGGAGCAGCTCACGGGCCTGGTGGAGCGCTTCGGGCTCGAGGCGGTCCACGCCTACATGACCCACATCCAGCGCGCGGCCGAAAACAAGATGAGGGCGGCCCTGCTCAAGGTCCCCGAGGGGCGGCACCACTTTGTGGACCATCTTGACGACGGGTCGCCCCTCGCCGTAGCCATCACGGTCCGGCACTCGGCGGACGGGGGCCGCGCGGAGATCGATTTCGCCGGGACGGGTCCCGTCCTGGCCGGCAACCTGAACGCGACCCCTCCCATCGTGGCCAGCGCGGTCCTCTACTGCTTTCGATGCCTGATCGACGAGGACATCCCGCTCAACGCCGGGATCCTCTCCCCCCTCACGATCCGGCTGCCGGAGGACTGCCTGCTCAACCCGCGGGCCGACGCCGACCCGGCGAAGTGCGCCGCGGTAGTGGGCGGGAACGTCGAGACCTCGCAGCGGATCGTCGATGCGATCCTCGGCGCCCTCGGGGTCGCGGCGGCCAGCCAGGGGACGATGAACAACCTGACCTTCGGCGACGCGACATTCGGCTACTACGAGACCCTCTGCGGGGGGAGCGGCGCCACGGCGACCGCCGACGGCGCCCACGCGGTGCACACGCACATGACGAACACGCGCCTGACCGACCCGGAGGTCCTCGAGGCCCGCTATCCGGTCCGGCTCCTCGAGTTCGCGATCCGGCGCGGCTCCGGCGGCGCGGGCCGGCGCACGGGAGGCGACGGGGCGGTCCGCCGCATCGAGTTCCTCCGGCCGCTCCGGGTGTCCCTGCTCACCGAGCGGCGCGGCCCCTATCCGCCGTTCGGGCTCGAGGGCGGCGCCCCCGGCGCGCTCGGCCTCAACACGCTGCGGCGCCGGGGATCCTCAACGGAGGAAGGGCTCCCCGGCAAGGTGGAGGTCGGGGTCGAGGCGGGGGATGTGCTCACGGTCCAGACTCCCGGCGGCGGGGGCTACGGCACCGCGCCTCTCATCACCTGGGAATCCGGACCGCCAGCGCCTCCGCCTGCGCGCGCACGTCGTTGAAGCGCGCCGGCCAGTCGGTCTTGCGAAGCGTCTCGACTGATTCGCGGGCCCCCGCGAACTCCTTCGCGTTGATCTGCGCGTTGGCCAGCCCGAGCCAGCCGCCCGGCTCCTTCGTCCGCACCCGGATCACATTGCGCCACGGCCCGATCGACTCGCTCCAGCGCGCCTTGGCCTCCAGCACCTTCGCGTAGGCCTCGTGCCCCTCCGACTCGTGGGGCGACATCTCCACCATCGTCGTGTAGGCTCGCGCCGCCTCGCCTTCGTCGCCCATCTGCTCGAAGCGCTTGCCGAGCTGCTGGTATATCGTCAGGTCGTGGCCCGAGATCTCCGCCGACCTCAGGAGCTGCGCCAGCGCCTCTTCGGGCTTGCCCGCCTTGTCGAGCGCGTCCACCAGCAGCTTGTGCGTCTCCACGTCGTTGGGCTGTCCCTCCGCCGCCCGCCGGAACTGCAGCGTCGCGGGCCCGAAGGCGCCCTTGCCCAGGTAGGTCTCGCCGAGGGCCTTGCGCACGATCGGGTTCTCCAGCCCGCTCTCGTTCACCAGTTTGTCCAGCCGCGCAACGTAGGCGTCCAGGTCGGCCGCCGCCGCCAGCACCTGCTCCAGCTGGTTCAGCGCCACCTGCCGCTGCTGCTGGTTGCGCCCCCAGCTCACGATCGCCCCGGCCGACGCGTCCACGGCCTGATCGGTCTTCCCCAGGCCGCTGTAGGCCGACGAAAGCAAGGTGTAGTAGTGCGATGTCGTGCCGTCGCCCAGGCCGCGCGTCGCCGACGCCTTCACGTGCAGCGCGATCGCCTCCTCCAGGTGCGCGGCCCCCTCGGTGAAGAGGCGCGTCTCCACGCACACCGTCCCGATCGGGGCGATCACGCCCTCGTGCCACTGCCTGGCGTCGGTGAAGTGCCTGACGGCCGCCGCGTGCGCCGCCGCCAGCGCTGCCCGGTCCCCCGTCCCGTTGTGGCCGCGCATCAGCATCACGCGGTAGTCCACGGTCCCCGGCCGCGCCTCCACCAGCTTGACCAGCAGCGGGATTGACTCGGCCCAGCGGGCGCTGCGCTGCAGGAACTGGCAGAGCAGGTGCTGACTGTCGAAGCCCAGGATCCCCGCCCGGTGCGCCGTCGCCAGCGCGTCGATCCCTTCGCCGTGCTGCGAGAGGCCGTCATAAAGATAGCGCGCGATGTACGTGACGCCGCCCTCGGAGGTCCGGCGGCCCTCCAGGACCTCCAACGCGGCCCTCGTGAAGTCGCCCCGCTTCTCCTGCCAGAAGTACGCATGGTCGTCGTGGTACATGTTCTGATTGCGCGCCGTGCGGCCCCGCATGTCTTCCCTGAGCTCCCGCAGCACGATCGCCAGTAGGCGCTCCTCCAGCGCCGCCCCCAGGGGTCCGGCCGCCTGGCGGTACTGCGCCGCGTACCCGCCGAGCTGGGGCCAGAAGTCGCCGTCCTGAAACCGCAGCCAGGCCGGCTCGTTCTCCGCCCGCGTCACCAGGAACTCCAAGGCCGTTCGGTGGCCCAGGGTCTCGGCCACGCGCTGCGCCACCTGCCCCACGGCGTTCTGGCCCGACCGGTACTGGTAGAGCGCCAGGATCTTCGGCAGCTCGTCGAAGGCGAAGACGCGAACGTCCCCCTTCACCGACTCGTACTTCAGGTCGTGATGCGCGGAGTACCAGATGTTCACCAGCGTCTGGACGAACTGGTTCATCTGCCCCTCGTCCCTCGGGCGCTGCAGTTCCGCCAGCAGCTTCGCGTAGAGCGCGCGGTAAAGCGCCTCGCCCTTCCCCAGCGACACCTCCGACCGGGACGAGAGGGCCCGGTGGTAATGCTGGTAGAGCATCTGCGTCAGGTAGTGGATCTGCCCCTGGGGGTGGCCCTGCGCCAGCTCCGAGAGCCACAGCTTCTCGGCCGCCCTGAATTCGTTCATGCCTTCGCGATAGGAGCCGAGCGTCTGCACATGGCCGTTCGCCGACGCCGGCAGGAGCCCATCGTTCGACTGGCGGAACTCCTCCAGCACGGCCGTCAACGTGTCGGCGGCCGGGGCCTTGCGCCCGTTGGACCAGAGGCCCGACGCGTAGTGAGCGCCGATCGTCAGGCGGCCCCAGGTCTGCTTCGGCGCGCCGTTGAAGAGCTCCCGGAGCTGGCGGATCTGCTCCTCGGCCAGCGCGGAGATCAGCTCTCCCTGCCCCGCCAGGAAGCCCGCCATCAGCTCCGGCTCGCCCTCGGCCCAGGCCCCGCGCCACGCCTCCTTCAGCGCCGCCAGGGCCTTCTCCGCGTGCGGCCCCGCCCCGTGTGCCTGGGTCGCCGCCCGGTACTCCACGACGAACTCCAGCAGCCGCAGGCCGCGCTTGTCCACGTCGGACTTCGAGCGGCCATGCAGCGGACGCAAGTGCGCCGACAGCCGGTCGAGCGTCGCCTCCTCCTGGAGCAGGTTCGTGATCTGGCTCAACTGCCCGAGGAACGGGTAGATGCGCGACGCCGACTGGCCCATCGCGCCCTCCGGCAGGCATTCCAGGAGCCGGAAATCGCGCGTGACGCCGTAGATGTGCTGCAAGGTCCACAGGTAGTTCGCGGGGCTCTGCGCCTTGCGGAAGAGCGCGACGAACTTCAGCGTCGTCTCCTCGTCCAGCTCGGCCGGGACCTGGTCGCCCGAGCGCGAGACCTTGCTGTATTCCGCGTACAGCGCCTGGCCGAGCTCGGCCTCGTCCATCGCCGCCCAGGACTTGATCTGCGCCTCGCGCCGCGCCTCCTTCTTGCCCTGGACCAGGTACCAGTCGGCCAGCGAGCGGTAGTCATCGTGATCGAGGCCGTCGTGCTTGTCCACCGCCTCCATGACCGCCACGGCCTCGTCGATCCGGTTGCGCTCGGCCAGGACCCTCGCATAGTCGCGGCCCCAGCGCAGCGCGGCAGCCCGGTCGCCCGCGCCGTACCACTCCTTCAAGCGCGCCTGAACGTCCGGGCCCCGGTCGAGCGCCGTCAGCAGCGTGTAGACGAGCCCCTTCCAGTCGAGCAGTTCCGGCGAGGCCGCTTCGCCCGCCGCCAGGGCCGCCAGCACGAGCGCCGGGTCGATGGCCTCCTGGACCGCCGCGAACTGCGCCGTCCAGGCCATCCGCCCGGCCAGGATCCGGGCCTCCAGGTCCTTCCCCTTGATCGCCTTGAGCTGCTCCAGCGCCGCCGCGCCGACCTTCGCCAGGTCGCGCTTCAGTCGCCCCTGCAGGTACAGGCGTTCGGCGGCGATCCAGTTCCGCAGCTCCTTCAAGTCGTCACGGCCTTCGAGCGTCGCCAGCAGATCGACGGCCGCGCCCCGCGCCTCGCGCAGCGCCGCGGCGTTGGCTTCCGCCAGCTTGCGGCGCGGCATCGCGTTGACGTCCGGAAGCGCCGCCATCCCGACCTTCGCCCGCGCCGCGGGCAGCCAGTCCATGAAGCGATGGAAGAGGTGCGCCGTCTTGAGCTTCGGCAGCAGCCCCACGAACTCCTTCTCCGAGTCGGCCGTCCACGGCTGCCCCAGCAGCAGTTCGAAGAGCTGGGGCTGCCCCGTGGCGCCGAGGGCGCGGAAGAGCTTCAGCTTCAACTCGGTGCGGCCGTGGGTGGCCACGATGTCCTGCAGGCTCGCCTTGTCGTCCCCTTCCCCGCCCTGCCAGCGGAGGTAGACCTGGTCGAGGATGGCCTGCCAGCCCGCCTCGCCCTCGTCGGTGTTCAGGCGGCCGCGCACCCAGTTGAAGTGACGCAGCAGCCGCTCGGTCTCCATCACCGGCGCCCGCGCCTTCAGGTCGGCGTACAATTCGAGGAGGAACGCCCGCCCCGCATCCGTCTGGTCGAAGCGCCCGTCAGCGACGATGGTCGCGACATGCGGCACGAACTCCTTACGGTCCAGCAGACGCCGGGCCGTCGCGGCCATCTTCACGGCCCCCTCGGGATCGAGGCGGCTGCGGTACATCAGGTATCCCTGCCCGCACTGGTGCTGCACGGCCGCCATCAGGCGGTCGGCGTGCTCGCCCGCGAGCCACTCGGCCATCAGCGCGTCGGCCCCCGCGACGCGGTCCAGCAGGATATAGGCCGAGAGGACCTTGTTGAAGTCGTACGCGTTCAGCGTGATCGGCTTCTCCGTCCTCCACGCGTCCATGTGCGCCAGGAAGGGCTCCAGACGGTACGCCGCGAGCAGGATGTCGCCCGCCGCCCGACGGAGTTGTCCAATCTCCTCGTCCTTCCAGCCGCCGGCTTCCCTCGACTTGAGGAAGGCGAGCGCTTCATCCACACGGGAACGCCGCGCCATCGCCTGGGCACAGGCGATCTGCACCCACACGACCTTCGGGAAGCGCTCCGCCATCGACTTCTGCTGCGAGAAGACCGCCTCGGGCCGCCCCATCGCGTTGAGGCCGTTGAGCACCTGGTTCTCATATTCCAGCGCCGCTTCGATGATCCCCGTCCGCCGCTCGAAGACCGGCTTCAGGAGACGAACCACCTCGAGGCGCTCGTTGCCCTGGTTGAACGATCCAGCATACCCGAGAAGCTGGTGCGCGGCGGCGTAGTCGGCGGGCCGCTCCCGGAGTGCTCCCGCGGTCTCGAGCACGAATTTCCGAAGTTCCTCCAGCCGGCGCCGCTCCAGAAGGATCGCTGCGCGGATCGGGACGAGCGCCGTCCTGCCGGCGGCCGCCGCCTCGACGGCCTTGACGGCCGGCTCGGCCTTGTCCCAATCCTGGCGTCCCGCCCAGTGGCGCAGGACCATCCAGTGATCCTCCAGGGTCGCCTTCCCGTCCGTCACGGCCTGGCGGGCCGCGTCGATCGAGGCAGGCTCGGGGCCCAGCACCAGGGCCTGCGCGCGCAGGGTCAGGCGCGCCGCGATATCGGCACCCGGGTCCGCCGATGCTCGAACGTCGATGACGAGCGGGTCGCCCGCTACGCCGTCGGCGGTGCGGAAGGTCCGCTTCCGAGGCCAGAGGGCGCCCGAGACTTCCACGAAGTCCTCGAAGAGCGTCGTCGCCTGGATCTTGCCGTCCACCGTGGACCGGACCTCAAGCACCACGCCGCGCCGGGGATCGGCCACGACCACGGTCGCGTTCTTGGGCGCCTGCGGATGGCGCAGCGTCAGCACCGTCGTGCCGTCGGCGCCGGCCGCCAGTTCGACCGTATATCCGACATACTGGCGGAAGGTCTCTTCGAAGTACCAGTCCAGGGGCCTCGGCCACGCGTTCTCGTCGCCCTCCTGACGGGGCCGGAGGGAGGCGGTCAGCCAGGTCGCGTCGATCGCGCCGCGCTCGTTCCCGACGGACCAGTCGATCCGGAATCCCTGGCCGGGGATCGGCGAGGGCACGACGGCCCAGGCCTTGGGCCCGACGATCGTCTCGGTGGAATATCCCTCGCGTCCGGAGACGACGACGCGCACCCCGCGGGTCGCGGCGGCGCGATGGTCCAGCGCCTTGATGAAGTCCATGACCTCCTTGGGCCACTTGGCGTCGAAGACGCCCGGCTGGACCGGGGTCAGGTCGGGGAAGACGCCCCCGAGGAAATCGCGCGGCGGAGCTTCGCGAAAGTCCCCGCCCCAACCGTATTCCGTCCCAGCCTGGACCAGTCTCATCGGCGACCGCTTCTCCCTGGAGAGAGCGTCCCTGGCGCGGCCCCGGAGGTTCATCCTCCGGCCGTTTCCCCGAGACTTCTCGTCCTTGTCGGCCTTGAGCCCCTCGAAGGCGTCTTCCTTGCCCGACTCCCGCGACTCGGAGGGCGCCGGGGCGGAGGCCGGTTCGTCCAAGGACAATTGCTTCTCCGACTGCTCCAAATCGCCTGACTCGTTTCGGTCGGACTCTTCGCCCTGCGCTGGCATCTTCTCCCTGCTGGGGGCGAAACGGAGCTCTTCGCCGTCCCTGTATGAGGCCCACAAGTTGGACTCTGATGCCGTGAAGCCGAACACCCCACCGAGCGGTCGAAGGCGGCCGCCGAACTGGCCCCGCGATAAGGAGTCCACCAGCATCTCCGGCGCCAGGGCCTCCATCAGGTCGCGGCCCATCTTAGCGATCGTCGAGAGCGCGTCGCGCTGGAGGCGGACCCGCCACGAGCGCGCCCGCAGCATCTGCTGGCGCGCCAGTTCCAAGTTCGCGTCCTGACGCCCCTGCGCGAAGAACTCCTCGCCGTCGCGCATCCGGAAGCGCTTCTTGACGCCGAAGCGCTCGCGGTCGGCGTCGCTCTCCAACACGAGGAACGACGTGTAGGGCGTGATGATCTGATAGTCCTCGGACAGCGCGATGATCCGCTCCTTGATCCCGGCCGCCGATCCCTGCTCCAGCAGGTGGTCCAGGTGGTGGCGCGCCCAGAGGCGAGGGATGAACGAGTTGCCCTCGTCGGCGCCGGCCAGCACCAGCTCGCCCGAATAGCTCACCGGGCGGCCGTCGAGAGTGCCGCGCACGACGACTTTGCCCCGGACCTCGCCGCCCGTCGGGTTGAAGCGCCCCACGATGAACTGCTGCGTCCCCGCCGGCACGTTGGGGATCGTCTCGGGATAGACCGCCGCCACGGCCGCGCCCTTGAACTCGACGCTCACGTCCTTGAAGCCGGGCGCCGCCATTTCCTTCAGGAGCTGATAGGCCGCCTTCGCCGGGTCGGTCCCGCCGCCGATCTCGCGCCACGAGCCGCCGCCGAGGCCGGCGATGGCCTTCATCACGCCCGGTTCGAAGGCCGCCCCCGGGGCCACCGCGTGGAAGCTGCCCTTGCCGCGGAACTTCGCCTTCAGCCTCTGGGCGAAGGCCACGGGATCCGCGTCGCCCGTCGTCACCGTCCCGTCGCCGACGTAGACGACGTGCATCCCGTCAGCCGCCTTCCCCAGTACCGCGTCGAAGGTCTTGTCCAGGTCGGTCCAGCCCAGGGGCCGGCGCGCCGCCACGAAGCGCAGCGCCTTGGCGATCTCCTCGTCGCGCGCGGGGGCCATGTCCGTCGCGAACCAGCGCGGCTCCGTGTCGCTGGTCAGCACCATGAAGCGGTCGGCCTTGGAAAGCGACGTCAACAGCGCGTCGATGAAGGCGAGCTGGGTCTTCCGCGCCGCCCCGGCCACCGAACCCGACGTGTCGGCCACGACGATGAGCGACAGCGGTTTGCCGTCCGGGAGCGTCTCGCGGCGTCCTTCTCCCGCCGCCGGGACATTGAAGCCGACCAGGAAGTAGCCGTCGTCGGCGCGGCGGTGCGGCACCACCGTCAGCGCGCCGGCCTCCGCGCGCGTCGTCACGCGTAGCTCGAAGTCGGACCGGGGCGCGTACTCCTGCGCGTCGAACTCGACGGACGCGGCGGCGCCGCTCGTCCGGATGCGGCAGGGGTGCGACGGGCACGCCACGGCCGACAGCGGCTCGGACGAGGAGACCTTCACCTCGATCTGGAGTTTCTTGAGGGGGTGGAGCCGCAGCATCTCGCTCTGGAGCGCGTACAGGTAGCGGTAGGTGTCGCCCACCTTCGGCAGCACCTGGGTGTAGCTGATCTTGATGCGTTTCTCGGCGCCGATGGGGAAGACGCGCGCCTTGAAGATGTTGCCGCCGGTCCATTCGAGCAGGCCCGGGTCGCGCCGCTCGCGCAGGATCGTCTCGTAGATCTCGCGGGCGCGCTGCTTCTCCACGACGTCGGCATGGACGTACTCGTCACCGATCCACATCCCGAAGCCGGAGATTGAGGCGTCCTGCGGCAGCGGGAAGTAGAAGACGCCCTCCAGGATCGAGTTCGTGGTGTTGACGAAGGATTCCTCGATCTCGGTGCGGGCGATCTGGTCGCGGATGTCCACGACGATCTTGTGGTAGCCGATCTCCAGGGCAACATCGCGCCCGTCGATGCTGGCCAGGAGCGAGCCCATCGCCTCGGTGGAGGCGTTGCCCTTGTAGCCATCGAGCCACGCGGGGCTCTTGTCCAGGGCGCTGAGCTTGTCCTGATGGACACGGTAGGCGCGAGTGCCGGAGGCTTTCAACCTGGAGTCGCCCGGGCCGAGGATCTCGATATTCTCATCCTTAAGGCAGGAGACCTCGATCTCGCCGTTGACGAGGCGGAGCGTGGTCGCGTCCACGAGCTCCACAAGCGCGCCGGGCCCGAGGATGAGACCCGCGCGGCCGAGGGAGGCCGAGAGGGCGTTGGCGCCGCGCGCGCCGGTGCGGACCCAGTCGCCCGGCTCCAGCAGCAGGTTTTCCCCGGCGACGCTCCAGCGGTCCGCGGCGACCGGCTTGACCTGGGCGATCCCCTCGCGGTCGCGGACGCGGCCGATGGCCGGATCGTCGGAGAGAGCGACGGTGCCCAGTTCGGGGGTGAGGCGGCGCGGGGCGGCATCCTGCCCGCGGGGGACGAAACGGACGGCGCCCTCCAGGACGCGCGCGGTGATCCAGGGTTTGAACTTGCCGGAGGCGACCCGCTGCTGAAGCTGGGCGGCGTCCATGGCGCGGTTGAGCTGCACTTCGTAGCGGGTCCCTTCGTTCAAGAGCCGCCCCGCGGGGATGTCCACGCCCAGGGTGTCCTTGAGGTCCAGGGAAACGTGGCCCGCCACGAGGGTCAGGACTTCCAACGAATCTCGGCCGGGCTCGCCGCCCGACACCTTGTACAGCGTGGGAGCCAGGGCCCGGGCGCTCCCGGAGCGCAGCTTCAGTTCCGTGCCGGTCGTGGCCAGCGTCAGGTCGCCCGTTGCCCGGACCACCGGCCGATCCTGCACCCCCGAAGGGAGCGGCCTGTAGATCCACACCGCGCCGAGAAGGACGGCGGCCGCCGCCGCGGCCCAGCCCAGCATCCCGAAGGAACGGACGGCGGGTCTCGGCGCCCGGACCAACGGGAGCTCCCGCCCGAGCGCGGTGGCCAGGTCGACCCGCTCGCGTGCTTCGCGCACCATCCGACGGCGGACTTCCGGATTCGCCTTCATCAGGGTCTCCAATTCTCGAACGCCGGCTTCGTCCAGCGAGCCGTCGAACCAGCGCTCAATCAAGTCGTCGGAGCGCTCCATCATCCGTTCTCCTTCAGGCGGGCCTCCACGCATTCCTGAAGCTTCTTGCGCAGCCGGGACAGGTGGACCTTGAGCGCATCTTCGCTGCGGCCGGCCTCCTGGGCGATGCGGCTGAGCGGCAGACCGGCGGAGTAGCGGAGGGCGAGAAGCCGTCGCGGCTCCTGCTCCAGGCCCTGGACGCACTCGTGCAGGGCGCGTTCCCGATCGTCGGGTTCCTCCTCCCAATCCTGGGCGAGTTGTTCGATCACCTCGGGGCTGAGCGCGACGGTGCGGCGGCGGCCCTTGGCACGCAGGTGGCGCAGCGCCTGGAGGCGGGCGATGGCACGGGCCCAGGCGCCGAACCTGGTGCCGGGCTCGAACGTGTGGCGGATCCGGAGGGCCTCGAGGGCGACTTCCTGGAAGAGGTCGTCGGCGTCCTGCCGGTCGCCGGTCATCAGCGTCAGGATGCCGACGAGGCCGCGCCGTTCGGCGGCC
Source organism: Planctomycetota bacterium (assembly GCA_023261405.1). GTDB lineage: Bacteria > Planctomycetota > MHYJ01 > MHYJ01 > JACPRB01 > JACQFK01. The sequence goes on along the minus strand of JAHFOZ010000015.1, from coordinate 2,192 downwards.
AGCAGCGACAGCATCTCGTCGCTGCTCAGCGGTGCCACGGCCACGACTCCCACATGAGCAAACGCTCCCGAAGGCGAAAGGTAACAGCAAAACGTACAACAATACATCCCCCTTGTACATGGAGGTTGTGGATGCGGAGGCATTCCTCGGCCCGATCTGCGAGGCGGCGTGGTTCAGGATCGCGCAGTTTGGCAGGAAGACCACGGTCGACGACGCGCGGGAGGCCGCAAAGGCGAAGTTCAAGGTGCGTGTGACGCCCGCTCCGCAGGGCGCTCCCTCAAACCCGCGGCCGGCCGCTTCGGAAATCGGGCGGGAAAGGCGCGATTCGACTTGACTTATTACTATCCATGGATATATTATCCATGAGTATGAAATCCAGGGCCATCCCACGGACGCCGTCCCCGATCTACTCCGAGATCCGGCAGGGGAAACCCTTCGCCCGCCCGGAGGCGGAGCTCGCGGTGGTGCTCCTCCGGACGGGCGATGTCATGCACCACAGCATCGACCGCGCCCTCGCACCCTGGGGCCTGTCGAACGAACAATATAACGCGCTCCGAATCCTCCGGGGCGCCGGGGAGGCGGGGCATCCCACGCTGGAAATCTCACGGAGGCTCATCTCCCGGAGCCCCAACATCACGCGCCTCCTCGACAAGCTCATCGACAAGGGATTCGCCCGCCGCGACCGGGAGGCCGAGGACCGGAGGCAGGCGGTGGTCCGCATCACCCGGCCGGGAATGAAGCTCGCCGCCGAGTGCGACCGGGCGATAGACGCGGTGCTCGCAAAGCTTCGTTGCCTGAGCCCGGCGGAAATGAGACTCGCCGTCGGCCTTCTGGATCGGGTTCGCACATCCGTCGCCATCACGACGGTCCAGGAGGGGTTGCGCGCGGAGAAATCTCGTCCGACCGATCCACGATCCAAGGAACAGTAAGGAGAAGCCTATGGCCAGGAAGATCATCGCGGTGACGGGGGCGACGGGCGCCCAGGGCGGCGGCCTTGTCCGCTCGATCCTCGCGGACTCGAAGGGCGACTTCGCCGTACGCGCCCTGACGAGGAAGGTCGACAGCGACAAGGCCCTCGAGCTTGCGAGGCTCGGTGCCGAGGTCGTCGCGGCGAATCTGGACGACGTGGCGACCCTCAGGCGGGCCTTCGAGGGCGCCTACGGGGCCTATTGCGTCACGGCGTTTTGGGAGCACTTCTCTCCGGAGAAGGAGCAGGCCCAGGCCAGGTCCATGGCTCAGGCCGCGAAGGACGCGGGCCTCAGGCACGTGATCTGGTCGACGCTCGAAGACACGCGGAAGTGGGTCCCGCTGGCCGACCCCCGGATGCCGACGCTCCAGGGAAAGTACAAGGTGCCCCACTTCGACGCGAAAGGCGAATCGAACCGGTTCTTCACCGACCTCGGGGTGCCGACCACGCTCTTCCACACCTCCTTCTACTGGGACAACCTGATCCACTTCGGCATGGGCCCCAAAAAGGGGCCCGACGGCAAGCTGGCGTTCACCCTCCCGATGGCGGACAGGAAGCTCCCCGGCATTGCTGCCGCGGACATCGGTCGGTGCGCCTTCGGGTTCTTCAAACGCGGCGCCGAGTTCATCGGGAAGTCCGTCGGCATCGCGGGCGAGCATCTGACGGGCGCCCAGATGGCGGCCGCGCTGGGGAAGGCGCTGGGCCGGGAGGTCGTCTACAACGCCGTGACCCCCGAGGCGTATCGGGGCTTCGGCTTCCCCGGTGCCGAGGACCTGGGCAACATGTTCCAGTTCAAGCGGGATTTCGAGCGCGACTACTGCGGCCTGCGGGACCTTGCCGCATCGAGGTCGCTCAACCCCCAGCTCCAGACCTTCGAGACCTGGCTGGGGGCGAACAAGGATCGGATTCCACTCAGCTGACCGTCCACTGTGGAGACGGCGGGAGATCCGGAGCAACCGTTGAGGGAGACTGGGCATGGTGACCAAACCTGGCCCCGAGCGCATCTTGCAACTCGGTTTCGGATTCTGGGCGACCAAGACGCTGCTGACCGCGATCGAGATCGGGCTCTACACCGAACTGGCGAAGGGACCCCTCGATGCCGAGGGCGTGAGGGAGCGTTTCAAGTTCCACCCCCGCAGCGTCCGGGATTTCCTGGACGCCCTCGTGGCCCTTGGGATGCTCGCGAGAAAGGGGACGAAGTATCAGAACACCCCCGAGACGGCGC
>JAHFOZ010000384.1 GCA_023261405.1 Planctomycetota bacterium | reverse complement strand
CACGGCGTCCTGCGTCCGCGCGGGCGACGCCACGGCCAGGAGCAGCGCCAGCGCGCCAGCGAGTCTCGCGATCATGCGTCAGCCCTCTTCATGGAAACCCGCGTGTTAACGAATTCGCGGCGCAGATTCGTCAACACGCCTACGATTCCGGGAGGCGGTTCAGCACGCCGCTGACGAACGCCTCCGGCGGGGAGAAGGTCACCGACTGGGCGGTCACCTTGGACGGCAGGAGGACGAAGCGGCCCTCCCGCCACCAGTAGAGGTGGGGGCTGATCGAGCCGGGGCCCTCGCGGTACATCCCGAAGGTCACCCGGATCATCGCGTTGATCGCGTGCACCACCCGCAGGTCCTCGATCGGATGGTAGAGCACCGCGTGGCGATGCGGCACGGAGACCACCGCCCCGTGCTCCGGAACCGGCTCGAGGTAGTCTTCGAGGAACAGGGCGTGGGAGGCGACGAAGAAGCTGTCGCCGATGAGAGCCCGCACCGAGCCGCCCTCCGGGAGCTCGATCGACTTCGATTCGGGCCGGCCCTCCGCCTTCAGGTTTTCGACGCCCGCCTCGAAGAGGTCCGCCACCGGGCAGCCCCACTTCTCCACATGCTCCCTGGGCACGCTGCGCACGGAGCCGGGCATGTCGTAGACCAGGGTCTCCACCAGGCCCTCCGCGGGGCGGCGGTGGACCAGCCGGTCGGCACCGATCTCGTCGAGCGAATCGGGGGGATAGAGCCGCACCTTCAACTGCGAGCGCACCCCCTCCAGCGTCTCCGCCTTCCGGTCCATCTCCCGGGTCTCCTCGGCGGAACGGAAGATGCTGTCGAAATGGTCGGAGACCCTCCCGGCCCATGCCTTCCGGGGCGTCCCGTGGCAGACCTGCGCCAGATTCTGCAGCCCGAACGCGCCCTCCTGGCCCTGGATGACGATCGTCCCGTCGCCGGTCTCGTATCCAAGGCCGCGCCGGCCCAGCTCCGCCTCCACGGCGGCCACGAAGGCCCGGTACTCGGCCGCGGAGAAGAACGAGGCCCACTCAGGGACATCGTCCCGCGACCCGAAGAAGCGGCCCAGGGCGCCCATGCATCCACCCTACCCCATTCCCCTGCCCGGCTCAATCCCTCACGATCACCACGATCCCCCCGCGGCCGGCGATCGAGCACGTGAACCGCACCCGCACGACCTGCGTCCCCGTGACCTCGAACTCCGCCGGACCCAGCAGCCGCACCCCCGGCCGGCCCGGACGCACCTCGATCCGCCGCGCGCCCGCCGAGTCGGGGATCCAGACGTCGGCCTCCACCACCTCGCCCACGGCTGCCCAGTCGCGGGAGAGTCGCACCTCGATCCGCGCCGTGGGCGGAGGGGGCTCGTCGCGGTCGAGGACCAGCTCCCGGCCGCCCGTCACGTCGATCTCCACCAGGCGCCATGCCAGGACCGGGGCGGCGGGAGGAGGCAGCGGGCACGCCGCGAGCAGGACCGGGAGGAGCAGCGCCCCGGCCCTCATCTAGTTCGCCTCCGGCGGGGGCGGCGCCTCCTCGCAGAGGGGGCACTCGCAGCCCGCCACCGGCTCGAACGGCTCCGCCCGCACGATCAGCATCTCCGGGCCGTCGATCATCACCTGCTCGGGGCCGAACCCGTGCGCCCGGCACACCGGACAGTCCGGCTCGAAGGGCGTCCCCAGGATCACGTGGAAGCGGCGCCTCCGGCGGCGCCCGTCACCGTTTTTCATCATGGCCGTCTCCTTGCTTCGCTTTCACCTCGCAACCCCAGGGCTTGAGCCGCTCCGCCGCGCGCTCCCCCGCCTCCCGCCCCCGCCGCGGACCCAGGCTCTCCCGCACGCGCGCCGCCTCGTCGGACTGCGCGGCCGCCTGGGCCTCGCTCACCGCGGAGTTCAGCCGCCGCTCCATCTCGAAGGCCTCCACGAGGCGCGACATCTCGTTGCGGAGCAGCGCGCGCCGCCGCGTCATCTCCTCCCGCACCTCCGGCGCGGCCAGGAGCTCCGCTGATTCGAGCGAACGCTCCGTCTCGTGCACCTCCTGCAGGAGGCCGCGCAGCGCCTGCGCCGCCGCGATGCTCCGGACCGCATCCGCCTGCCGCCCGGGCTCCATCGCGCCGATCCGCTCCACGTCGCGCCGGGACACGGGCCCGAGCTCGCCGCCCGTGGCGCCCTCGGGATTCCGCAGGGCCGCCTCCCAGGCCCGCACCGCCCGGGCGCGCCGCGCCTCGTACGCCTCCACCACGGCCGTGGCGCGCGACTCCGCCTGAAGCGTCCCGGCCCCGATCTTGAGCCCGCCCACGAGGTCCGCTGAAATCCCCAGGTCGGCCGTGACGTCGATGCTCTGCACGCTCGTGCCGCCGAGCCCCCTCATGCTCCCGGAGCCGCGCCGGCAGGCTTTCTGGGCCTGGTCCAGCGGCACCCCCGCGCGGGCCTTCTCGTCCAGGCACTCCTTGACCGAGCGCGCCTGCGCGCGGCGCTGGACGTCGTCGAGGCCCCCCTCGAGCGCGCGGCAGGAGTCGAGCTCCATGCCGAGCATGGCGTTGGCCGAGACGCGGTAGTGCTTGATCGCGTCGCACACGGTGGGCGAGGCGTAGCACGCGAGGACGAGCGGCGACTGCACGAGGTCCGCCGCGACCGACTTGAGCGCGCCGCCCAGCCACTCCTCCGCGACGTTGCGGTCGAAGAGCGAGCGGAAGCTGGCCTTGAGGTCGAAGCTTCCGCACGCGAAGTCGGCCTGGGCCCCGAGGTCGATCGACGCGCGCTGCGGCTTGACCTGGCCCATCTCGACGCCGGGGGCGAGCGCCCGGCGCAGCGACGCCTCCCGCTCGAAGAGATCTTGAGCGGCCGCGAAAAGCAGGAGCAGGGTCATCGTCCGATCTCCTTGAGGACCGCCTCGCGCGGGGTGAACCCGCGGAGCGCCTTACCGCGGACCACCAGCGTGGGCGTGGCCGTGACGGCGTGCTCCTCCCAGAGGGGCGAGCCCTCCTGCACGCGGGTCACGGGGATCCCCTCGAGCTCCTTCTCCTGGAGCGCGCACCAGCGGCAGCCTTCGCGGGCGAAGTAGAGGACGTCCTTCGGGGCGACCGCCTGGACCGCCGCCATGGCCGCCTGCAGCCGCCGGAGCCGCTCTTTCTGCCAGTCCACGTAGGCCCGGGCGTTCTGCGGCGTGGGGGCGTCGAGGAGCCGCTTCACGGGCTCGGGCGCGGCCGCGTCCGCCCAGGACTGGGCCGGCGCCGGCGCCTCGGCGCGCCGCGTGCCCCAGAAGTCCACCTCGCGGCGGCCGAAGAAGCCGCCCTCGCCGCCCAGCAGCGCGAGGACCGCCGTCACTTCGAGCATCCGAGGACCTCCTTCACGTCGAGCCGGCTCCCGGCGGCCACGTGGACGCGGCCGCCGCGCCGGACGGCCAGCGCCGGCAGCTCCCGGATCCCCAGCCGCAGCGCCTCGCGGAGCCCCTCCTCGTCCACCACGCGCAGCCCGCCCGACGCCCGCACGGAGGCCAGGAACGCGGGGGCGGGCGCGCGCTTCCCGGCGTAGCGCTCCACCAGGAGCACGGGGCGGACGCGATGCCCCTCGAGCTCGCGGAAGATCCGCGACGCGTCGGGCGAGTCGGGGGAGAAGAAGACCCACGCCTCGGGTTCCTCCGCGGGGGCCGGGCCCGCGAGCGCCGCCGCCAGCACCATCCACCTCATGCCTCATTCCTCCGCCGGGGGAGAGGCACGAAGGGTGGAAATGTCGACACGGAAAATTGCATGTCGACGAATTCGCCCCCGGCGCCACTACCGGGGCGGAGGGACGAACCATGTGGAACGTGAAGAACGGGCGCCTGCACTGGGGGCCGGACCCCGTGGCGGTCCGGCGGGTGGTGGTCGAGATGGTGGTCGGGCGGGACGGAGGGGGCGCGGTGACGGAGGACAAGGTGCGCCAGATGCTCCGGATGGAGCGCGCGCTCTCGCTGCGGGGGCTCTCCGTCGCGCTTTCGGTCGGAACGGAGGGGGCATGAACCAGGTGGAGCCGGTGTTCTGCCACAGCGCCGAGACGCTGCGCCTGGTCCAGGTGGTGCGCCTCCTGGACGAGACGCTCCGCCAGGCACGACCGGAAACGCAGGAGTCGCTGCGCGAGCGGCTGCGCGACCTGATCTCGCGGGGGCGCTCCATCGCCGGGGAGAGCCTGACGTCGTAAGGCTCGCGCGGACAATCGCTCTTTGATTTTTTCCCTGCGACGCTCCCCTCGGTGGGGACGCCGCACGCCGCCAGGGCGGCACCCTCCTCGTGGAGCGGTGCCGGGAGGGAACCCGGCATCGCCTCCTGGACGGGCGATGCTCCGTCACAGAGGAGGACCCCATGAAGAAGTCGCTTCAGCGATTCTTCCGGGTCGCCCTCGACTGCGCGATGACCCTCCTGCCGTACGTCACGGCCTGGGTGGTCTCGCGCTTCCGGGGGTAGGGGCGGCCGGGCGGCCCCCTTATCGGACGCAGGGGTCGGAAGACTCCTGCGCCCCGTAAGGGGGTGGCTCGTGGACGAGGACTACGGTCGGTACCGGGCGGTCGAGGAGCTGGCGCGCGGGTCGTTCGGCGTGGTCTATCGGGCGCTCGATCTCGAGATGAGGCGCCCCGTGGCGCTCAAGACGCTCCGTTCGGCGGAGGCGTCTCGGGTCGCGCGCGAGCGCTTCCTGCGGGAGGCGCGCACGGCCGCGCAGCTCTCGCACCCGAACATCGTGCGCATCCTCGGGACCGGGGAGCGCGCGGGCGTGCCGTTCTACACGATGCGGCTGGTCGAGGGGAAGCCGCTGGCGGGCCCGCTCCCGCCGGCGGAGGCCTGTCGGGTGATGGCGGCGGTGGCGCGCGCCGTGGCCCACGCGCACGGGAGGGGCGTGATCCACCGGGACCTCAAGCCCGCGAACATTCTCGTGGAGGACGGGGAGCCCGTCCTCACGGACTTCGGCACCGCGCGCTCGCGGGGCGACCTGCGCCTCACGGAGACGGGGGAGCTCCTGGGGACGCCGGCCTACATGGCCCCGGAGCTGGTGCGCGGGGAGGTCAAGGGGGCCGACGGCCAGGCGGACGTCTACTCGATGGGGGCGATTCTCTTCGAGCTCCTGACGGGCCGGCTCCCGTACGACGGGGCGAGCTTCCTCGAGCTCTCCTCGAAGGTGCTGCACGACCCGCCGCCCGAGCTCGAGGGATCCGACCCGGCGCTTGCCGCGATCGTCCGGCGCTGCCTCGCGAAGGAGCCCGCGGAGCGGCCGACCGCGGCGGAGCTGGCGCGGTTGCTGGAGGGCTGGGCGCCCCTCCCGCGCCCCCG
>JAHFOZ010000014.1:5432-23078 GCA_023261405.1 Planctomycetota bacterium | reverse complement strand
CCAGAGGTCCTCGAGCCGTTTCTCGAACGGGCTTCCCTTGCACGCCGGGCGCGCCTTCTCGATCGCGGCGATGACCTCGTCCGGTTTTACGCCCGCGCGGGAGGCCAGGAGGCTGGTGGACTGGAACGCCTTCTCCGCGGCCGCCAGCTTCTGGGCGGCCGGATCGAGGACGACCCCCGGTGTCTTCTCGCCGGGGTCCGTGGGACGGGCCTTCCCGCCCCTGTCCGGATCCTCCCCGGACTTGAGTCCCAACACCGTCAGGACCGCCGCGACGATGCCGATGGAGACGGCGATGATGACCGGTTTGGCGGAAGATCGGGGCGGGGCGGGGGCGGGGGTCGCGCGGCGGGTGTGGGGAGGCGGCTCGCCCGACCTGGCCCTGGGGGGCGGCGCCGGGCGGGAGGCGGGGGCTTTGATGGTCGGCATTTCAGCCGCGTCCAATCCGGCCGCGGGGCCCTTCCGGGCGGCGGGCGGGACGGTCTTCACGGTCTTGGGGACGGTGCCGGGCTGGGGCGAGGCGTCGGCGACCAGGTCGTCCAGCGACACGTCCTGGACGGCGCGGTTCTTGCAGACCCCGCAGTAGTTCTTTCCCAGGACGCTGATGGCCGCTCCGGTCTCGAAATCCGAGTCGGCGATGGCGTTCCTGCAAGTCTCGCAGACGGCTTCGGCGGGGCTCATCGATCTCGCACTACTATACTACTGTTTCGCGGTGTCGAACAGCGTTCGCGCCCGCTCGAGGCCGGAGACGAATCGGAGCGCCTCCTCGGCGTACTCGCATGCCTTGTCCTTGCGGCCGCGGGCCAGCCAGTCCTCGCCGATGGCGCAGAAGCGGTCGGCCTTCTGGCGCGCCTCGTCCGGGAGGCCGGCCCCCTCCAGGAGCGCGAGGGCGACGAGCGTCCGGTCGGTGGCGCGGACGAAATCTTTCCGCAGCCTGTGGGCCGAGGCCTGGAGATCCTGGAGCGCGAGGTCGCGCACCTCGATTTCCTCGGCCTGATCGAGGATCGTGCCCATGAGGGCCCCATCTTTCCGCTCCTCGTACAGCCGCGCGAGCTTGAGGCGGTTGCGGAAGTCCAGCGTGTCCGCGGCCACCATCGCCTCGAAGGCCTTGAGCGCGCCCTCGCTGTCCTTCGCCGCCAGGAGGGCGTCGTTCAGGCGGCGATAGACGCCGTCCTCGCTCCAGCCGGGCCAGCAGGCGGCGGCCTTGCGCCACGCCTCGGCCGCCTCGGCCCAGCGCTCGCGTTCCGCCAGGGCGCGTCCCAGCGCGTCCCAGTTCTGCACGTCGTCGGATCCGCGGCGGAGGTTCTCGACGGCGGCCTCGAGGTCGTGCTGCCGGAAGAGCACCTGCCCCAGGGCGGCGCGCGCCTCCGCGAGATCCGGCGCCTCCTCCACGGCCTTGCGGGCCCAGGGCTCCGCGTCCTTGACATCGTCCCCGGCCAGGAGGGCGTGCGCGAGGCGCGCCAGTTTCGAGGCGTCCTTCGGATCGGCCGTCGCGTCGGCCAGGAGCTTCGCCGTCGGCTCCAGGGGGGGCAGGCGCCGGCGGAGTTTCGCGAACCCCGCATCGAGCCACGCGAAGAACGCGCGGTCGAACTCCTCCAGGGACTGGCCGAAGACCTCGCGGAAGGCCTCGGGGGTCTGCTTCTTCGCGGCGTAGGCCTTGAGGAGCCGCACGACGGCGGGGAAGCCGTGCTTCTCGTGGATGAACGAGCAGATGCGGCCGCCCTGGAGGTACATCGAGAGGACGGGGTCGGGCATCGGGGCGCCGGACTCCAGGCCCGCCACGCCGCCGAGCAGACCCCGGCGCCGTGCCAGCAGGAGCTGGAGCTCCGCCTCGCGTCTTCCGCCGCGGAACCCCAGCTCCTCCTCGTAGGTGGCGAGCCCCTCCGTGAACCAGCGGGGCACGCGGTAGGCGGAGAGCTCCAGCGAGAAGACGTGGGCCATCTCGTGCCAGAGGACGGCGCTCCAGCGGAAGGGGGGAAGGGCGCCTCCGTCGCGCGCGCGCGGCGAGAGGGTCGTCACCACGCGGCCGAAGCAGGCCCCCAGCGCACCCAGGTCGGGGACGCCCACGGTCCGCACGGAGAAGTCGGAGTGGCGGGGGAAGACCTCGATGAGGACGGGCTCTGGCGGGGCGAAGCCGTACCGCCCTTTCATATCGGCCCAGGCCCGGTCGAGAATGGCGAGAGTGGGGGCTTCCATCCATCGGCGCTCGCTGCGCGCCAGCCTCACGGTGTAGTGGGGCGGCGTGAGGAGGTCGAAGCTGCGGTCGAAGTCCTTGAAGAGGTTGACCGTGTTCTGCACGCGGACGTGGAAGGGATCCCGGGTGGCGGCTTCCTCGAGGAGCTTGCGGCCCTTCTCCTCGTCGCCGACGCGCAGGCAGTTCATTCCGTACTCCACGAGGAGCTCGGGCCGCGGGGCGCCCTGGTCGAGGGCCTTGCGGAAGAACTCCTGGGCGCGGGCGAACTGGCGCCGTTCGCCCGTGAGGAGCACGCGGGCGATGTCCCACCAGGGGCGGGGCGAGCGGGGCTGTGCGGCGAGCGCCTTCCGCACGTCTTCCTCATAGGCGGCGTCCTCCTGAAGGGAGCGGACCGCGGCGCGGAAGGAGAGGAGTCGGACGGAGTCCGGCCGGCGTTTGAGGCCCTGGTCGAGCGCGGCCCGCGCGCCCGCGAGGTCCGGCTGGATCAGCTTGAGCTGCGCGACGAGGAGATGGGCGTCCTCGGAGGAAGGGTTGATCCGGAGGGCCTCGGCGCCGAGTTCGAGGGCCTGGCGGGACGGCCCCGGGCCGGACAGGAGGAGAGCCTGTCCCAGGAGGGCCGGGACGCAGCGGGCGTTGGACTGGAGCGCCTGCGCGAAGGACTGGCCCGCCGCCGCCTGGTTGTATTTCTCGAGGAGGCATTGTCCGAGGAAGGCATGCACCCAGGCGTCGCCGGGGTCGGCCTTGAGGAGGTCGGGCAGCACGAGCTGGACGACCTTCTTGTACACGTCCGCGTTCCCCGCGAGGCGGGAGTAGACGATCAGTCCCTGGGCGATCGCGAAGAGGTCCTCCTTCATGTAATCGTCGTGCCGCCTGTTGTAGAGGTCCACCAGGGGCTCGGCCGTGCGGACGGCCTCCTCGATGCGGTCGGCCGACTCAAGGGCGCGGGCGGCCAGGGATCGGGCTCGAACGTCGGTGAGGTCGGCCCCCAGGAGCTCCAAGGCCCGGCCCGGTCCGCCCCCTCAAGGGCCGTCGTCGCGAGGGCGATCCGAGCGGCCGCGTGGTCCGGGGAACGGGCGAGGAAGTCCTGGCAGAGCCTGGCGGCTTCTTCCGTCTTTCCCTGCTCCAGCCGGGCGCGGACCACGCCGGCGTGGGGTTCCCAAGCAGAGGGACGGTTTGCCGCCAGTCGCTCGTAGATCCGCTCGGCCTCCGGGTAGTCGCCTTGACGGAGGGCGGCGCGGGCGCGTTTGAGGTCCTCCCGGTCCTGGGTCCAGGCGGGGCCGAAGGGGGTCAGGACGGCGAACACGAGGAGAAGGCGCATGAGTCAAGTCTCCATCCTGGCGGTTCGACTGCATGGACTTCCGGGGTTGTCCCCCTGCGGGCCAACCCGGCGATTCAATGGAGGACTCACCCCCAGGAAGCGAAGACTGATTCGATTCTATCGCCGGGATTGGAAGGGGGTCAAATTTCTTTTTCGTTAAAAAATTGACATGGGGAGGGCCAGACCTATAATTACCTGTCTTAGCAGTCCCCGCGACCCCCACTCGGAGGCGGTATGCGCTCTTCGGTAGTAGGCGTGCTCCTCGCATCGGCGTTGCTGGCCGCAGGCCTGCTCGGGGCGCAGGAGCCCAAGCCTGCCCCCGCACAGGCGGCCCAGGAGGGGGGCAAGCCGGCCGCTTCCCCGCCCGGAGCGAAGCCCGCCCCCGTGGAGGCTCAGGACCCCAAGAAAACGGCTGAGGCTCCGGTGGTCCAGCAGGACCGGGTGGACATCTCGGGGCTCCTGGATTCCTGGTACCAGATCCGCCAGGGGGACAGCCACGTGGGGTACGTTCACGAGGTGCTGGATCGCGCCCCCGCGACCAGCGCCTGGCGCTACAACTACTCGGTGGAAGCGGAGGTCGAGCTGTTCGTGCCCGACCCCAAGGACGCCCGCCGGGAGCTCCCGAGCGTCGAGTCCCACCGGATCCGCGCCAAGCTCGACGACACCTACGCCCCGATTGAAATGGAACGGGTGGACAACAAGGACGGCGCGGAGCTCCGCAGCTTCGTGAGTTTCAGCCAGGAAACGGGTCGGAAGATCGACGTGCTGTTCTCGGCCTCGGATCGGACGGAATTCAAGCCTCCTGCCGAGGAGGAGATCTACTACACCCGGTTCCTGATGTTCATCGCGCTGAGACAGAGCGGCAATCTGGCCCGCCCCGGCCCCCGTAAGGCCACCCTCTTCGTCCCCCGGGAGGACGGGAGCATGCCCCTCGTCGAGGTGCAGTTCAACGTGGAGGGGATCGTCAAGAAAGAATACGCGGGCAAGAAGGATGTCGCCGTGACCCGGGTGCTGTACATGAAAGCCCCGCCGGCCCCGGACCGGAACTCGGAGCTCTTTGAGACGTACGTGGACCGCTTCGGCCGCGTGATGGAGGAGACCACTCGCGGGGCGGTGCGCCGGGTCCTGGTGAAAGGCGAGGAGGAGGCCGTGGGCCAGGGGACGGTGCTCCGGCAGGGAGCCCGGCGGGACCCCTTCCGCAAGGACCTGGCGCTCATCAGCGGCACCGGCGGCACTGAGAAGAAGGCCGGCACGGAAGTGGTCCGGCCCATCGATCCCTCGAATTTCCTGGTGCGCCTCAAGGAGGCCGAGACCGGACTTGAGGAGTTGCAGAAGGCCAAGGAAGAGAACCGGGAGAAGGACGGGGAGGACATCTACCAGCGTATCCTCTCCGACTACGAGCAGCTCAAGCGCGTCACCCGCGAGCAGCCGCCCGAGGTGGTGAGGCGCGTGGACGATCTCCGACGGAAGGCCGAGGAGATCTGGGGAGGCGCCGAAAGGGTCCTGACCAAGATGAAGGCCATCTACGTGAAGATCTACGAGTACTTCGAGAAGGACGATGTCCCGAAGATGGAGGAGGGGTTGACCCTGCTCCGGAAGGCCCAGGAGCGGCCCGAGATCAAGGGCGCCCCGCAGGAACTGGTGATCACGAAGATGGTCAGTGAGCTGGAGCCGCTGCTGACCAAGTCTCGGACCCGCCTTGAGCTGGCGAAGAAGAGGCTCGTGGTCACCGGCACGATGAGCTACGATGAAGAGGTTCTGCACCCCATCGAGGTCCAGGTGAACGTGTTCGGCGTCCAGGTGGGGGTGCCTTACGAGGTCCGCTTCGTGAAGCCGAGCCGTCTGGCCATCATCAACGAGAAGCAGTACAAGGTCGGGGATGTGGTGGAGGTGGAGGGGGTGCGCGTGGACAAGATTTCGTCCCACGGGATCCAGGTCTCGCTCAAGGACGAGACCCGGGACGTGGGGATCCGGCAGTAAGGGCGGGTGGGGAGGGAATCCTCCGCACGGACGGAACTTTTTCGTGGAGCTAGAACCATGAACGGCGTTCGCTTCCTCTTGGCGTTCCTGCTGGTCCCCTCCGCTGCGCTTCTGGCGCAGGATCCGAAGCCCGCCCCGCCCCAGGCCAGGCCGGCCGTCGGCGGGCAGGAGGAGGATCCCACGGCCCGCACCGTCCGCGAGACGCAGGAAGAGCAGTTGCGGCGCGAGAGGAAGGTGGTCAATCTCAATCTCCGGAACGCCACGATCAAGGAAGTGGTGGAGGTGTTCCGCAAGCAGACGCCCTGGAACCTCGTGGTGGACATGAGGAACATCCCGGAGGACTACAAGATCGACGAGCTGATCCTGAGCGACGAGCCCGCGCGGAAGGCCCTGGAGGCGTTCGCGCACAAGGCGGAACTCACCCTCGAGGACGTCACCCCAACGATGATCCGGTTGTCCCGGCCGCCGCGGTTGACGTTCAACTTCCGGGATGCTGACATCAAGGTCGTGATCGACATGATCGCCCGGGTCTCGGGCGCGAACGTCGTCATCGCGCCGGAGATCAAGGGATCGATCACGCTCTCCATCAACAACGTGCCCTGGACGAACGTTCTGGAGGCGGTGGTCAAGACGCTCGGCTTCACGACGGTGAGGGAGGCGTTCGACATCATCCGGATCATCCATCCCGACGAGCTCATGAAGCAGATGGAGACGCAGGTCTTCAGGCTGCGGTACATCCAGCCGCCTTCGCTCTACACCGCCAAGCTGGAGGAAAACAAGCAGATCAGCGGCAAGCCCATGACCCCGCCCGCGCAGGTCGAGGAACTGCTCAAGAGGTTCACCCTGAAGCAGGTGCTGGACACGGTGCTCTCCAAGGACTCCTCGGGCCGCCAGCTGGGCCGCCTGGATTTCGACCCCCAGAGCCTCAGCCTGGTCGTGACGGACACCAAGGTGGTCCTGGCCCGGATCAAGGAGATCATCGATTTGCTGGACGTGGAGCCCGAGCAGGTGATCATCGACGTCAAGTTCATCTCCACGACCAACGACGACCTGCTCACGTTCGGCGTGAACTGGTCGCTGGGTGACCAGGGCGGCGTGACGTTCAAATCCAGCATCATCGACCCCTCCTTCTATCCCACGGGCGTGATCCCGCCGCCCTCCTCCGGTCCCTCGGGCGGGAAGATCACGAAGCTTCCCTTCGGATTCGGACGGGAGATCGGCTCGCCCGCGAGCCAGTTCTTCCTTACCGAATACGACATGACCATGACGTTCCGGGCGTTCAAGCAGGACCGTTTCTCGCGGCTGATCCAGGAGCCCACGCTCGCCGTTCTGGACAACACGGAGGCCACCATCTTCGTGGGCGAGACCATCAGCTACGCGGAGGCGCGTTCCACCCAGAACTCCTTCGGCGGCATCGACTTCACGCTGGGGGAGGCCTCGAAGTCCCCGGTCAAGGTGGGATTCCAGCTCTTCGTCATCCCCAAGATCGTGAAGGACACGAACCGGGTCATCCTGACGGTCATCCCACAGAACGAGTTCCTGTCGGGCTCCTCGGGCGTGGCCGCGGTGCCCGGCTTCGAACGCTTCACCCTCGTCTCGGGCGGCGGGCAGCAGACCATCGACCTCCCCCGGATCTCCAACACGACGATGGTGACGAAGCTCATCCTGGAGAGCAACCGGACGGCGGTCCTGGGCGGCCTGGTCGTGGAGCGCTCCACGATGGAGGACCGGGGCATCCCCGTCCTCAAGGACCTCCCGCTGGTCAACTACCTGTTCAAGCAGCGCAACGACACGATGCGGAAGGAGAACCTGCTCGTCTTCATCACGCCGCGCATCGTCCGCGCGGGGAACGAGCCCAAGGAAAACCTCGACAAGCTCCTGAAGCTGCGCGAGGATGTCGAGCGCCGCAGCTTCGAAGAGAAGAAGAAGGCCGAACAGGAGAAGAAGTAAGGGGCGCCGCCGGGGCGCCCCCGGGCCCTGCCCGGCGCGGGCAAGGGCCGCAGCGGTTGTCGAAGCGTGCCCCGACGGGCGGGGAGCGCGGTGCGGAGGCCGTTCCCGGCCGGGGGGCCGGGGGACAGGCCCAGAAATATTGGTTGTAAGGACGGGGGGTTCTTCCCGTCCCGCCTGCCTCCGTTCCCATCCTCCCTCCCCGTCGCGGCATGAATATCTTCCCGTACCGACTGCGCTTCTCAAAGACGGGGAGGATGCGCTTCCTCTCTCACCACGATCTCATGCGCGTCTTTGAGCGTGCCCTCCGCCGCACCGGCCTGCCCCTGCGCATGACCGAGGGATACAACCCGCATCCGGTCATCGCGTTTCCCACCGCCCTGGGCCTGGGGATCGAATCCATGGACGAGATCCTGGAGTTCGAACTCTGCAGTTGGTCCGCCCCCCGGCAGATCGAGAGCCTGCTGGGGGGGCAGCTTCCGGAGGGGCTCGCGGCCGGCTCCGTGGAGGCGTTCGACCGGCGCGAGCGGTCGTTCGTGGACTTCGTCGAGTACGAGGCCCTTTGCCCGGGACAGGGGGCGGCTCTGACCACGGGCCTCGCCGCCTTCCTGGCGCAGGAGGAGGTCCGCATCGAGCGGGTGTCGGACAAGGGCTCCAAGACGGTGGAGATCCGCCAGTACGTCCAGGCGGCGGAGTCGGAGGGGGACCACGTCTTCCTTCGCATCCGCATCACCGACCAGGGCACGGCCAAGCCCGAGGAGGTCCTTCGCGCGGCCGGCCTCTCCATGGCCCCGGGGGTGCGCCTCAGGAAGACCCTCACCCGGATCGGGGTCCGCCCATGATCGTCCCCGAGGGCCGCTGGATGCTGGTGAACGCGGGCGAGAAGGAGGAGACCCGCATCGCCGTGGTCGAGGGGGAGCGCCTCGAAGACCTGCACCTGGAGCGATCGAGCCACGAGACCCTCGTGGGGAACATCTACAAGGGCCGCGTGGAGAACGTCCACGCCAGCCTGCAGGCCGCCTTCGTCGGCATCGGCCTGGAACGGAACGCCTTCCTCCACGTCTCGGAGACCGTCGGGGAGGGGGAGGAGCCGTACCACCAGCCCCAGCGGGGCCGTCCCCCGCGGGGACCCAAGCGGCTCATCCAGAACCTGCTCCGGGCCGGCCAGGAGGTCATCGTCCAGGTGATCCGGGACCCGTTCGGGGAGAAGGGGCCCTCGGTCTCCATGGAGATCTCCCTCCCGGGGAGATTCCTGGTGCTGACCCCCCTGACGACCAAAGTCGGCATCTCGAAGAAGATCACCGCCCCCCAGCAGCGGAACCAGCTCCGGGCCATCATGCGCGAGCTCACCGACGAGAGCCCCTCCAACGTCGGCTTCATCGTCCGCACCTCCTCCGCGGACACCACGGGGCAGGACCTCAAGGCCGACTTCGACTACCTCCAGCGCGTCTGGAACGCCGTGGAGGGCCGCGCGAAGTCCGCCCGGGCGCCCGCCACCCTGTACCAGGAGACCGAGCTCGTCATCCGCACCGTGCGCGACTTCTTCTCCCCCGAGATCCGCCGCATCGTGGTGGACGACCCGGAAGTCCACCGGAGGCTATGCGACTTTTTCGACACCGTGATGCCGAGGTTCCGCGACCGGCTCGAGCTCTACGACGGATCGATGCCGCTCTTCCACAAGCACAACCTCGAGAGCCAGCTGGAGCAGCTCAACGCCCGGACCGTCAACCTCCCCTCCGGCGGATCGATCGTGATCGAGCCCACGGAGGGGATGATCGCCATCGACGTCAACTCCGGCCGCCTGGTGCGGGAGGCGAACCCCGAGGACCTGGCGCTCAAGACCAATCTCGAGGCCGCCCGGGAGATCATGCGGCAGCTGCGCCTGCGCGACCTGGGCGGGATCATCGCGATCGACTTCATCGACATGAAGATGGAGCGGCACAAGCGGGAGGTGGAGCAGGCGGTGCGTGACGAGTCCCGGCGCGACCGGTCCCAGATGGTCGTCCTTCCGCTCTCGCAGTTCTGCCTGCTGGAGATCGCGCGCCAGAAGACCCGCCCGAGCCTCCAGCTCGTCTCGCACGACCCGTGCCCGGCCTGCAGCGGGACGGGGATCGTGAAGAACGTCGAGTCCGTGGCGCTCGAGGTGATGCGGGCCCTCAAGTCCACCCTGGAACGGGAGGACATCGCCGTGGTCGAGGCCCGCGTGAGCCCGGATGTCGCGGGCTACCTCAAGAACCGCATGGAGGACCTGGCGCAGATGGAGCAGCGCCACAAGAAGCGCATCCACCTCACGCCCACCCGCGAGCTCGCCTCGAACCGGGTGGAGTTCTCCTGCTACAACCTTGCCGGCGAAAAGATCTTCGACTTCGTCCGCTGACGGAATTCGCTTGCGCGGGTGGGGGAGGTTCTGCTATAAGGATCGCCCCATGTACGCCATCTTCAAATGCGGCGGGCGCCAGTACCGGGCCGAGAAGGGCGCCACGCTCAAGATCGACCGCCAGGCCCCCAAGGAGGGCGAGAAGGTCGAGTTCCCGGAGGTGGTGCTGCTCCACGACGGCCAGAAGGCGGTCGTGGGAGCGCCCCTGGTCAAGGGTGCCAAGGTGGTCGGCGAGGTCGTGAAGAACTACAAGGGCGACAAGATCCGCGTCTTCAAGTACCGCCGCCGCGAGGGCTATCATCGCACCCGCGGGCACCGCTCGCGACTCACCCTCGTCAAGATCACGGACATCCTCGCTCCGTGAGCGGGCCCCCGGGCCCTCAGATCCTCCCGGCCCCGGTATAATCAAACCGTGATGGCTGCCGCACGCTGGATCATCCGGGTCGGCGCGATCCTGGTTTTCGCCTCCGTTGCCATGCCCCAGCGCGGAGCGGGAGGGATCGTGTTCGTGCCCGCGTCCCTGGCGGTCGAGTTCGCCTCCCGCCTCCCGGCCCCTGAGGGTTTTTTCCTGGCGGCCGGTCTGCTGGGCCCGGCCCTCGCCGGCCTGGCCCTCGGTTTCGCGTCGCTCCCCGGGGCCGGCCCGCATCCGGCCATGAGGTGGACCGTCGTAATCCTGCTCCTGGCCTCCTCCTTCGCGCTGGCCACCCTGGGGTCCATCCTCCTGACCGCCCTGCAGGCCCACCCGGTGGCGGGCCTGCCTTCGTTCGTCCTGGCCCTTCTCCTCTTCCTCGCGCCGATCCTCCTGGGCGGGATCGTGCTGGCGCGAGTCCTGGGGGGCTCGGAAGACGCCGTCACCGCGGCCCTGGCCCGTGCCTCGCTCGGGATCCTCCTGGCGCTCCACGGGCTCTTCCTCGCGGACTTCGGCGCGCCGGTGCTGATCTCCTGGCTGGCCGTCCCGGAGGCGGGCCGTGCCCTGGCCGGCGCCTGGGCAGCGCCCGCGGGAGGCCTCCTCGTGGCCGCGGGCGAACTGATCGTCCTCTTCCGTCCGGCCCCGGCCGCGACCCCGGTGCCGGTGTTGGGCGCCTGACCCCGGACTCCGACCATGTTCCGCGATGAGATCGTCCTGAAGATCAAGGCCGGCGACGGCGGCTCGGGATGCATCTCGTTCCTCCGCGAGGCCAAGATGCCCAAGGGAGGTCCCGACGGGGGCGATGGCGGCAAGGGCGGGGACGTGATCTTCATCGCGGACGAGAACTACAACACCCTCTATCATCTGATCCACCGACCGCGCTATGTCGCCAAGAGCGGCGAGCGGGGCTGGGGCAAGAACTGCAGCGGGAAGGGCGGACATGACCTCGTGGTCCGCGTGCCGGTCGGGACGCTGCTCCGGGACCTGGACCGCAACGCGCTCCTCAAAGACCTGGCCCGCCACGACGACCGCGTGGTGGTCTGCAAGGGGGGGAAAGGAGGGCGGGGGAACCAGCATTTCGCGACCTCCACCGAGCAGGTCCCGCGGAAGGCGGAGCCGGGCCGGCCGGGCGACGAGCGCCGGGTGAAGCTGGAGCTGAGGATGATCGCGGACGTGGGGCTCGTGGGGTTGCCCAACGCGGGCAAGTCCACGCTCCTCTCGCGGATCTCCGCCGCACGGCCGAAGATCGCGGACTATCCCTTCACGACGCTCGTGCCCAGCCTCGGGATCGTGAAGATCAGCGACTGGGAGACCTTCGTGGTGGCCGACCTCCCCGGCATCATCGAGGGGGCGCACCAGGGGAAGGGGCTGGGCGACAAATTCCTCCGGCACATCGAGCGCACGCGGATCATCCTCCACCTCGTGGACGTGTCCCCCGAGGCGATGATGCCGCCGCTCGAGGCGTACCGGGTGATCCGGAAGGAACTGGAGAGCTACAGCCCCGTGCTCGCGGGGAAGCCGGAGATCCTGCTGGCCACCAAGACGGACGTGACGGGCGCCCGGGAGAACGCCGCGGCCCTGGGGAAGAAGCTCCGGAAAAAGCCGCTCCAGGTCTCCGCGGCCACCGGGGACGGGATCAAGCCCCTGGTCCGGGAACTTTTCGGGACGCTTTCCCGGAAGGATGGGATGGACTAGAGACATGTCCTCCTGCACCCAGGAACCCCGGGTCTGGGCCGGCCGCCGATGGGCTCCCGTTCTTGTGGCGGCGCTCACCGTGCTCGTCTTCCTTCCCTCGCTCCGAAACGGGTTCGTCAACTGGGACGACGACGTCAACTTCCTGGAAAACACGCAGTATCGCGGACTCTCCGGCTCCCACCTGCACTGGATGTTCACGACGTTCCTCCTGGGCCATTACCAGCCCCTGGCCTGGGTCACGCTGGGGATGGACTACCTCCTGTGGGGGATGGATCCGGCGGGCTACCACCTCACCAGCCTGCTCCTCCACGCGGCCGGCGCGGTGCTCCTGTACCGGATCCTCATGGCGCTCTTCCCCTGGTTCGCCCCGGGGGCGGAGGAGCAGCGCCGGCCGTGGATCGCCGCGGCCGCGACTCTCTTCTATTCCCTCCATCCGCTGCGGGTGGAATCGGTGGCGTGGGTGACCGAACGGCGTGACGTCCTCTGCGGTATCTTCTTCCTGCTGGCGATCCTGGCCTACCTCCGGATGCAGAAGGAACGCGACGGGGGCGGGGGCTGGGCCCGATGGCTGGCCTTTTCGTGTGCCTGCTTCGCGGCTTCGCTCCTCTCGAAGGCGCTGGGCATCATGCTCCCTTTCGTGCTGGTAGCGCTGGACGCCTGGCCGCTCCAACGGCTCCGGCCGGGCCGCCGCGTCGCCGTTCTCCTGGAGAAGGTGCCCTTCGTCGTCGTAGCGGCGATCGACGCGGCCGTCATGGTCCGGGCCATGGCGGATATCAAGGCGATCCGGCCGGTCGGGGGCTACGACTTCGTGGAGCGGGCGGCCCAGGCCTCGTACGGGCTCGTCTTCTACATCCGGAAGACGCTCGTCCCCGAGGGCCTCTCGCCGCTCTATCTCATCGAGACGGAGATGGACCCCTGGACGGCGAGGTACCTCGTGCCGGCGGGGCTCTGTCTCGCGGGAGTGGCGGCGCTCGTCGCGGCGCGGCGGCCGGCGTTGTGGGCGGCCGCGACCTGCTACGCCCTGCTCCTCTCCCCGGTGCTCGGGTTCGCCGTCCGGGGGACGCAGGTCGCGGCGGACCGCTATTCCTACCTTTCGTGCCTCCCGTGGTCCGTGGCGGCGGCGTGGCTGCTGGCCCGGGTCCCGCCGGGCCAGGGGCGGCGGACGGCCGGACTGGCCGCCGCGGGGGCCCTTGTCCTCCTCGGTTCCCTCGCGACCCGGCAGGTCGGGGTCTGGCGGGATTCCTTGTCGCTCTGGGATCATGCGGTCCGGCAGGACCCTGGCAATCACATCGCATTCCTGAACCGGGGGGCCGTCTACATGGAGGAGGGGAAGGACGAGCAGGCCCTCGCGGATTTCGAACGAGCCATGGTCCTGGCGCCCCTGGAGATGCGGCCGGTCCGCAATCGGGGCCTGATCCGGCACCGCCGCAAGGATCACGCCGGGGCGCTCCTGGATTTCGAGCAGGCTCTCCGCCGGGAGCCCGGGAATCCATGGACACTGGCCTATCTCGGGGACGCCCGTCGCGGACAGGGGGACCTGCAGGGCGCCCTCACGGATTATGCATTGGCGCTCCGCCTCCATCCCCGATTGGGCGAGGCCTACAAGGGGCGGGGCCAGGTCCGGGCCGACCTGAAGGACGTGGACGGGGCCATCGAGGACTTCACGACCGCGATCGCGTGCGGGATCAAGGGCCCCGATGCGTTCGAAGGGCGCGGGGTGGCGCGGCTCCAGCGGGGGGACGTCGCGGGCGCGCTTCAGGACTTCGATGCCACGGTGAGGCTCGATCCCGGCACCGCGCGGAACTGGCAGCTCCGGGGGGACGCGCGTCGGCGTCTCGGAGACGCCCGCGGCGCGGTGGACGACCTCACCCGGGCCCTCCAGTCGGACCCGCGGCTGGGGAAGGCCTTTGCATCCCGCGGCTTGGCGTTCGCCCAGCTCGGGGAGAACGCCCGGGCCATGGCCGATCTCGATCGGGCGATCGAACTCGGCTCCGAGCTTCCCGAGGCCCATTCCAACCGGGGATTCCTCCGGGTCCGGGCCGGCGACCGGCCGGGAGCGGCCTCCGATTTCGAGGCGGCGCTCAAGTCGGCCCCGCCGGACTGGCCCCATCGGGCTGCCATCCGGGGGGAACTGGAGCGGCTGCGCCCTTGAGCGGTGGCGGCGGCCGGGACGGCATCACGCCCCCGGTCCGGGAACTTTTCAGAACGCTTTCCCGGAGGGATGGGTAGAATGGCGGGCTGTTTAGCGGACGAGGATCGAGCATGGAAGTCGCAGGCGTCTTCGCGGCGATGGTGAAGGAGGAGGCGTCCGACCTCTTCCTCAAGGTCGGCGTCTCCCCGGCCATGCGCGTGGTGGGCCGGGTGGTCTCGATGGGCGGCCCGGCGCTCACCGAGGAGAACATGCTGGAGATCTTCAACGAGGTCTGCGACGACTTCGCCAAGAAAAAGTTCGCGGAGAAGGGCGAGGTCGACGTCTCCTACGAGATCTACGGCGTGGGCCGGTTCCGCGCCAATGTCTTCCGGCAGCGCGGCTATATCGGCATGGTGTTCCGGCACATCCACGCGAAGGTCCCCACCATGGAGGACCTGAACCTCCCGGCGGACCTGCTGCGCCGCCTGGCCCTCCTCCCGCGCGGCCTCGTCCTCGTGACCGGGACGGCCGGCTCGGGCAAGTCCACCACGATCGCCTCCATGATCAACTACATCAACCAGACGGAGGAGCGGCACATCATCTCGATCGAGGACCCGATCGAGTTCACCTTCACGGACCAGAAGTGCGTGATCGAGCAGCGCGAGATCGGGCAGGACACGGACTCGTTCGTGTCCGCGCTCAAGCACGCCGTCCGGCAGTCGCCCGACGTGATCTTCATCGGCGAGATGCGTGATCTGGAGACGATGGAGGCGGCGATCAACGCGGCGGAGACGGGGCACCTCGTCTTCTCCACGCTTCACTCCATGAACGCGATGCAGACGATCGACCGCATCATCAACTTCTTCCCCCCGCACTTCCACTCCTTCCTCCAGCTGCAGCTCTCTCAGCTCCTGGAGGGCGTGGTCGCCCAGCGCCTGCTGCCCACCAAGGACGGCACCGCCCGGATGCCGGCCATCGAGCTCATGACGGCCACGCCGACCGTGCAGGAACTTTTGCTGCACGGGAAAACCAAGGAGCTGTACAAGGCGTTGAAAGAAGGAAGTTATTACGGCTGCATGACGTTCAACCAGTCGCTGAAGTCGCTGCTGGAGCGCGACCTGATCACGCTGGAGGACGCCTTGAACGCGGCGGACAGCCCCGACGAGCTCAAGCTGGAGCTGCGCGGCATCTCGAAGGATGCGCGGGCCAATTTCGGCGGGGCGAGCGGGAAGCGTTAGGGGTTCGACTGCCCTGACTTCCCGGGTTGCCCGGCGGTAGGACAACCCGGGGAGTCAGGGGGGGACCCCCACAAGATCCGCCGGAGGTTTTCGGGGAGTCGGCATGGGCAACGTCAAGGTCCTCAACGGGGCGCTCTGGGGGCTCAACGGGCTCCTGGGGGCGGGCATCGTCCTCTTCGCCTGGAAGTTCCTCCTCACGCCCCAGGCCTCGCCCTTCAAGGGCTTCCGGGCGGAGGAGGACGGACCCGTGAGGCAGACCGCGGCGGTAGTCTTGGCGGCGGACAACCTGAAGAGCCTGCGGAACCCGGTCGAGAAGATCGAGGCCGCCGGGCCCGCGGCCAAGGCCCCCACCCTCTTCAAGGCCATTCTCAAGGGGGCGCTGCCCGCCGAGAAGGACCCGCAGCGGGGCGTGGCCTTCATCAAGTCCCAGCCGCCGAAGAGCCTGGAACTCGTCGCGTACATGGGGGAGGACATCATCTACGAGGGGAAGGCCTACGACGAGTACCGCGGATGGAAGCTCGTCGAGCTCGCCAAGGACCGCGCCGTGTTCTCCAACGGGACCCAGAAGCAGGAACTCACGATCGACCAGTCGGTCGCCCCCGTGCCCGGGCAGCCGGGCTTCACGACGGGCGGCGCCTCCGCAGGGCCGGTCGCGAACCGCGCCGGCCAGGCCTACGTGAGCACCGAGTTCAGCAGCCGCCTGCTGGCCTCCTCTGAAGGCCGCTACGTCTGGGGGATGGATCAGAACGAGGTCGACTACGCCGCCCAGAACGTGGAGCGGATGATGGAACAGGACTTCCAGGTCTCCCCCCATCCCTCCGGGGGTCTCAAGATCGACAACGTCTCTCCGGGGTCGATGGGCGCGGCGCGCGGCATGGTGGCGGGCGACGTGATCAAGAACGTGAACGGCCAGCCGCTGTCGTCCCTGCAGGACCTCAAGGTCCTCATGGGCAACCCGCAGATGCGCCGCTCGACGGGGCTCTCCCTCACGGTCGAGCGCGCGGGCAAGCCCGTGGTGATCGAGTACCGCCCGCTCCCCGCCGCGGCGCCGGTCCCCGGCCAGCCTCAGCCTCCTCCGCCGCAGCGCTGAGTAAGTCCAATTTGATTCGCGGGCTCCCAGCTCACCACAAAGACGCGAAGACACCAAGTGCTCCCCTGAGAGTCTCGGTGTCCTGCCTTTGTGGTTATAAACAGGCTCTCGTAGCCGCTGGGATCACGTCCGGTGCGCCCCCCGGAACTCGTCGTGCAGCACCCGCACCGCTTCCGGCCCGGAGTCGCCCTTCACGATGAAGGAGATCGAGAGCTCCGAGGATCCCTGCGCGATCGCGATGACGTTGATGCCCGCCCGCGCCACCGCCGCGAAGACGCGCGCCGCCACGCCGGGGTGGCCCCTCATATTCGAGCCGATCACCGCGAGGATTGCCACCTGGTCCTCCACCTCCACCGAGTGCGCCTCGCCCGTCCTCAGGAGGTGGCGTTCCAGGGTTGCCCGCGCCCGCGCCGCCTGCGACCCCGTCACCGCCAGGCAGATCCCCGCCTCGGAGACGGACAGGATGATCATGCGGATGTTGATCCCCTCGTCCGCCATGAGCTGGAAAATGCGCGCCGCCGTCCCCGGACGGCCCATCATCGCGGCCCCGGTGATCGTGAGGAGCGCCGTGTCCTTCACGAGCAGCACCGAGCGCGCCAGCTCCTCCTCCGCCCCCCCCTCCTCGGAGATCAGCGTCCCGGGCCCCGTGGGGTTGAATGTGTTCTTCATCCGCACCGGGATCTTCCGCTCGGCCGCGGGCTCCAGCGCGCGCGGGTGCATCGACTTGGCCCCGAAGAGCCCCATCTCGATGGCCTCCCCGAAGGAGATCCGCTCCAGGAGCCGCGCCGCGGGGACGATCCGCGGGTCGGCGGACATCAGGCCGTCCACGTCGCTCCAGATCCAGATCTCTTCCGCCTTGAGCGCCGCGCCCACGAGGGTCGCGGTGTAGTCGCTCCCGCCCCGGCCGATCGTGGTCGTCACGCCGTGCTGCGTCGCCGCGATGAAGCCGGTCACGACCGGGACCTCGCCCGCCTCGAGCGGGGCCTTCAGGGTCTCGGCCACCTGGTAGAGGGAGAGCTCCAGGAGCGGCTCCGCCTCGCCCCAGCGCTCGTTGGTGACGAGGCCCGCCTCCTGCCCGGTCCAGGCGCGCGCTCGGACCCCCTCGAGCTCGAGGGCCTTCCGGAAGAGCGGCGCCGAGAGCTTCTCGCCGAACGCGGCGATCGCGTCCTTTGAGCGGGGCGTGAGTTCGCCCACCACCGAGACCCCCATCGCCAGGTAGGCCAGCTGGCCCAGGAGCTCCGCCACGAGATCGGGCTCCCCGAGGGCCCTC